>NZ_JFJW01000095.1:17705-128726 GCF_000611125.1 Cupriavidus sp. SK-4 | reverse complement strand
CCGGTGCGGGCTGTGTGGCAGGTGGCATGGTGTCGGCCGGCGGCGCGGCCGGCATGGTGGCACCCGGGGTCGGCGCCATGGTGCTGCCCGGGGCGGCAGGCGCAGGGCTGGCGTCCACCACCGGCGCCTGCGCATGGCTGGCCGCCGGCACCAGGGCCAGCAGCGCGACCACGCCGGCGCTAAGCGCGATCACCAGGCGCTTGACGCGCGAGCGCCGTGCCAGGCGCGCTTCGACAAGTTCCAGCGAACGGGTAGGGGCAAACGGGGGCAGGTGCGGCATCGTGGCCTCCTTGGGCGAGCTACGGAATCAGATGCCCCGGAGGACCCCGTGGGATCACTCCGGGTCTCTCTTTTCCATCCTAGGGCCCAGGGATGGGCGACACTGCCGGGCTTGGTCCTACATCCGCGTCAGCCGACGGCGCATTGTGGCCCGCAGGCGGCGTGCGAGCGACTTCGCAGGTGCCGGAAGAAAAACGGCCCTGCCCGCAAGGGAAGGGCCGTTGACGGCGTGTGATCCTGGCGGACGGGCTATTTCCGGCTCACCAGCCGCTTGGGCACCGACAGCGTCAGCGCCGCGCCCACCACCAGGCAAGCGGCCAGCAGGTACATGCCCGAATCGGTGCTGTGGGTCAGGTCCTTGAGCCAGCCCACCGCATAGGGGCTGAGGAAGCCCGCAAGGTTGCCCAGCGAGTTGATCAGCGCGATGCCCGCGGCCGCGCCAGTGCCGGCCAGGAAGGAAGTCGGCAAGCTCCAGAACAGCGGCAGCGTGGTCAGGATGCCGATGGTGGCCAGCGTCAGCGCCACCATTGCCAGCGTGGTGTCGTTATGCCATTGCACCGACAGCAGCAGGCCCAGCGAACCGGCCAGCGCGGGCAGCGCGATATGCCAGCGGCGCTCGCCGCTGCGGTCTGCGCTGTAGGCCACCAGCACCATGCCGACCACCGCGCAGCCATAGGGGATGGCGGTCAGCAGGCCGATATCGAGCGCGCCCTTGACGCCGGTCTGCTTGATGATGGTCGGCAGCCAGAAGCTGACGCCGTACAGGCCCATCACGAAGCAGAAGTAGATCGCGCTCATCAGCCAGACGCGCGGGCTGGACATCACGGTGCGGATCGGCGGGTCTTCCTTGTGCGCATCCTCGCTGGCGATATTGCGCTCCAGCAGCGCCTTCTCTTGCGGCGACAGCCACTTGGCGTGGGCGATGCGGTCGTCCAGGTAGGCCAGCACCCACAGGCCCACCAGGATCGACGGAATGCCCTCAAGCAGGAACATCCACTGCCAGCCGGACCAGCCGTTGTGGCCGTGGAAGGACTGCATGATCCAGCCCGACAGCGGCCCGCCGATCACGCCTGCCAGCGCGACCGCGGTCATGAAGTAGGTGGTGGTGCGTCCGCGCCGGTTGGCCGGGTACCAGTAGGTCAGGTACAGGATGATGCCGGGGAAGAAGCCGGCCTCGGCAATGCCCAGCAGGAAGCGCAGCACGTAGAACATGGTCGGCGTGGTGACGAACATCATCGCCGCCGAGATCGCACCCCAGGTGATCATGATGCGCGCGATCCAGATGCGCGCGCCCACCTTGTGCAGGATCACGTTGCTGGGCACTTCGAACAGGAAGTAGCCGATGAAGAAAATGCCGGCGCCCAAGCCATAGATGGTCTCGCTGAACTGCAGGTCGTTGAGCATCTGCAGCTTGGCAAAGCCCACGTTGACGCGGTCCAGGTAGGCCACCACGTAGCACAGCAAGAGGAAGGGCACCAGGCGCCAGCTGACCTTGCGGTAGGTGGCGTCTTCAAAGGCGGCGTCGCTGACGCCGGGGTTTACTGCGGTCGTTGTCATGCTGTCTCCTGAGGATATGGCGCTTCTGTGTGACGCGTTTTACAGCTACGACTAAGTGGGAGGGCAGGCGGCGGGCACCGGCTCAGACGCAGCGGCCGCCGTCCACTTCGATGCAGGTGCCGGTGATAAAGGCCGCTTCGTCCGAGGCCAGGTACAGGCAGGCGTTGGCCACGTCCTGCGGGGTCGACATGCGGCCCATCGGGATGGTGGCAAGGAACTTGGCGCGGTTCTCGGGCGTATCGGGCATGCCCATGAATTCTTCGAGCAGGGCGGTGGCGCCGATCACCGGGTTGACGCAGTTGACGCGGATGTTGTCCTTGCCGAGTTCCGCGGCCATGGCCTTGCTGGCGGTGATCACCGCGCCCTTGCTGCCGTTGTACCAGACCAGGCCCGGGCGCGGCCGGATGCCGGCAGTGGAGGCGATATTGACGAACACGCCGCCGCCGCGCTGGCGGAAGTGTGGGATAAAGGCGCGCGCCGACCAGTAGATGCTCTTGACGTTGACGGCGTAGACCCGGTCGAACTCCTCCTCGGTGACTTCGAGGATGGGCTTGTTGCGATGGGTCGTGCCGGCGTTGTTGACCACGATATGGACGTCGCCGAAGGTGGCCAGCGCGGCTTCGCGCATGGCCTCGGTGCCGGCTTCGCGCGAGACGTCGGCGCGCACCGCGCGGGCCCGGCCGCCGGCATCGCGGATCGCGGCGGCGACGCGTTCGGCGGCTTCCTCGCGCAGGTCGGCCACCACCACGTTGGCGCCTTCGCGCGCAAAGGTGTGGGCAATGCCTTCGCCGAAGCCGGAACCGCCGCCGGTGACGATCGCTACCTTGTTGGCCAGTCTCATGGCTTGTCTCCTGGTGTTGTGGTTATGTTCTGGTGATCCGTGCTGCGGGGTACTCAATGCCTAGTGCGAAAACGGCCCCCGCCCGCGCAGGGCATTGGCAACCATCATCAGTGCCAGCAGGAAGGGCAGTGCCACATACAGGCACCAGTGCACGCGGTCGCCGACGACGTCGCCCCACTTGCGCTTGAAGACCTGCAGCCGCGGCATGCCGGAAGGATTGGTGGCGCGCTTGTTCCGGACATGCCATGCCATCCAGAAAAAGAAGATGGCAAAGGCGACGGACAGGAAATTGATGTTACCCATGTTGGATGGCGATGGTTTTCAGGGTGGTGAATGCGTACAGGGCCTCGAAGCCCTTCTCGCGGCCGTAGCCGGACTGGCCAGTGCCGCCGAAGGGCAGTTCAACGCCGCCGCCGGCACCGTAGTTGTTGATAAAGACCTGGCCCGCGCGCAGCTTGTGCGCCAGGCGCAGCTGGCGCCCGCCGTCGCGCGTCCAGACCCCGGCCACGAGTCCGTAAGGCGTGCCGTTGGCCAGTGCGATGGCCTCGGCCTCGGTGTCGAACGGCATCGCCGCCAGCAGCGGGCCGAACACTTCTTCCTGCGCCAGCCGGTGCGCCGGCGGCACGTCGCGGAACAGCATCGGCACCTGGTAGTAGCCGGCCTCGGGCGCCTCGGCCACGATCTGGCCTTGCGCCATCACGGCCACGCCGGCGTGCTGCGCATCCGAGACAAAGTCCCACACGCGCTGCTGCTGCTTGCGGCTGATCAGCGGCCCGCATTCCAGGTCGAGCTCGGACGGGCCCACGCGCAGCGACTCGAATACCGACGCCAGCCGGTCGAGCAGCGCGTCATAGACCGGCCGCTCCACCAGCAGGCGGCTGCCGGCCGAGCAGGTCTGGCCGGCATTCTGCACGATGCCGTTGACCACCACCGGCACCAGCGTATCCAGGTCGGCATCGGCAAAGACGATCTGCGGCGACTTGCCGCCCAGCTCCAGCGTGACCGGCACGTGGTTCTCGGCGGCCAGCTGGGCCACCTGCTTGCCGGTCTGGGGCGAGCCGGTGAACGAGATATGGTTGATGCCCGGGTGGCGCGCCAGCGCGGCGCCGGCTTCATGGCCGTAGCCGGTGATGATATTGAGCGCGCCTTCGGGCAGGCCGGCCTCGGCGGCGATCTCGGCCACGCGCAGCAGCGACAGGCAGGCATCCTCGGCCGGCTTGACCACGCAGGCGTTGCCGGTGGCCAGCGCCGCGCCCACGCTGCGCCCGAAGATCTGCAGCGGGTAGTTCCACGGGATGATGTGGCCGGTCACGCCGTGCGGCTCGCGCACGGTCAGCACGGTGTAGCCGGGGTTGTAGGGGATGGTCTGGCCGTGCAGCTTGTCTACCGCGCCGGCGTAGAACTCGAAATAGCGGGCCACGGCGCGGGCATCGGCGTGCGCCTGGCGCAGCGGCTTCCCGGTGTCGCGGGCCTCGAGCGCTGCCAGTTCGTCCTCGTGGGCGATCAGCGCCACGGCGACGCGGTTGAGCAGGCGCACCCGCTCGGCTGGCGCCATCTGGCCCCAGGCGCCTTCGGCGGCCTGGCGCGCCGCATGGACGGCGACGTTGATATCGGTGGCATTGCCGCGTGCGATCTCGGCGAACGGCTCGCCGTTGGACGGATCGAAGACCTTGATGCGCAGGCCGTTGTCGGGCGCGATCAGGCGGTTGGCGACGAAGTGCTGGGCGTGCATGGGTGGCTCCGGGGCAGCGCGGCGGCTGCGCTATTCAGTGACGGCTGAAGAATGCGCCATTATCGCCGACAGCGGCCAGCCTGCAACGCGCCATGTCCTCTGCGCATCCGCCGGCCTGTCAGCCTGCGGTCAGGCATGAGCCGCTATAATGCCCGCCATCCAACAACACACCGCAGGCATCTGGAGAACCGCATGAGCTTCAATCTCGTGTCCCCGGGCAAGGACATCCCCAACGATTTCAACGTCATCATCGAGATCTCGGCCCAGAGCGATCCGGTGAAGTACGAGGCAGACAAGGAAACCGGCCTGCTGTTCGTCGACCGCTTTATCGGCACCGGCATGCGCTATCCGGCCAACTACGGCTACATCCCGCAGACGCTGTCGGGCGACGGCGACCCGGTGGATGTGCTGGTGCTGTCGCCGTTCCCGATCCTGGCCGGCGCCGTGGTGCGCTGCCGTGCACTCGGCATGCTGAAGATGACCGACGAGGCGGGCGTGGACGCCAAGCTGGTGGCTGTTCCGGTGGACAAGCTGTCGCCGGCCACGGCCTACATGAAGGGCCTGTCGGACGTGCCGCAGAACCAGCTGGACCAGATCAAGCACTTCTTTGAGCACTACAAGGCACTGGAAGCCGGCAAGTGGGTCAAGGTCGAAGGCTGGGCCGGCATCGAAGAAGCCCACAAGGAAATCACCGACGGCGTGGCCAACTACAAGAAGTAAGCTGAACCGCCGCTGAAGAAGCCCCGCTCCGGCGGGGTTTTTTGTTGCTGCGCACTTGATGCACGGCAGCACCCGGGCAAGTGCCTTGCGCTACGCTGTGCGGGTGCTGACAAGAGGAGTCCCCATGAATCCCATCACCGAAATCCAGGCATTGCCGCAGGCCCTGTCGCCGCTGCGCCGCTATGACCGGCTGGCGGCGTGCTTCCACTGGGCGGTATTCCTGCTGGTGGCGCTGGCCTATGCCGCGATCGAGCTGAAGGGCAGTTTTGCCAAGGGCACGCCGCCGCGGGCGCTGGCCATGACAGTCCATGAATGGGCGGGCGCGCTGGTGCTGCTGCTGGCAATGCCGCGCCTGCTGTGGCGCCTGGTGCGCGGAGCGCCCGCGCCGGAGCCGGGCGCGCGCTGGATGCAGCTGGCCGGCGAGGCCATGCATTGGGTGTTGTATCTGTATATCCTGGCCCAGCCGTTGCTGGGGCTGCTGGCGATGAACGCCGGAGGTCATCTGCTGGCGCTGCCTTCGCTGGGGGTGGAAGTGCCAGCGCTGGTGGCAGCCGACCCGGCGCTGAAGGACACCGTCAAGGAGGTCCACGAGACCCTGGGCACCGCCTTCTACCTGGCGATCGGGCTGCATGCGATGGCGTCGCTGTTCCACCACTACATGCTGGGCGACAACACGCTGCGGCGGATGTGGCGCTGAGCGCTGCGCGGAGTCTTCAGGCGCGGGTGAACGGGTTGCGTTCGCCCAGCTCGTCCAGGTAGGCGTCGATGCCCTGGCGCTCGCGCGCGAGGAAGCGCTCGACCGCATCGGCAAAGGCGGGATGCGCCAGCCAGTGGGCCGAGCGCGTGGCCACCGGCAGGAAGCCGCGCGCCATCTTGTGCTCGCCCTGGGCGCCGCCTTCGAAGGTGCCTATGCCTTGCTCGATGCAGAATTCCAGCGGCTGGTAGTACGCGGTTTCGAAGTGCAGGCAAGCGTGGTACTCGAGCGCGCCCCAGTAGCGCCCGTAGAGCGTGCTGACTTCGGGCGTATCGTCATAGACCAGCAGCGAGCTGGCGATGGGCTGGCCCTCGCGCTCGGCGATCACCAGCAGCAGGTGCTGCGGCATGGCGGCGCCGATGCGCCGGAAGAAATCCAGGTTCAGGTAGGGCGTTGAATGGTGCTCGCGGTAAGTCTGGCGATAGCACCGGTTGAAGAATTTCCACGCGTCGTCGTCGATCTGCGCGCCACGCAGGCGGCGGAAGCTGATGCCGGCCTGCGCGACCTGCCGGCGCTCGGCGCGGATGTTCTTGCGCTTTTTCTGCGACAGCGTGGCGAGGAAGTCGTCGAAGCTGCCGTAGCCGTCATTGGTCCAGTGGAACTGCACGCCATGCCGCATCAGCATGCCGGCCTGCTGCATCAGGGCGGCTTCCGCCTCGTCGGGGAACAGGATGTGCAGCGACGACATCTGGCTTTCGGCGGCCAGCGCCAGCGCCATCTGCAGCAGCAGGCGGCGCCCATGGGCGTCTTCGGCCAGCAGCCGCGCGCCGCGCACCGGCGTGAAGGGAATTGCCGCCAGCCATTTGGGGTAGTACTCGAGCCCGTTGCGGGCATAGGCGTCGGCCCAGGCCCAGTCGAAGACATATTCGCCATAGGAATGCGCCTTGGCGTAGAGCGGCATGGCCGCGGCCAGCCGTTCCGGGTGGCCGTCCTTGGCCGGCGCCCACAACGTCAGGTAGCGCGGGTTCCACCCGGTCTCGGCGCAGGCGCTGCCGCTGGTGTGCAGGGCGTGCAGGAAGGCATGCTTCAGGAACGGCGTGGCGTCGGCGTGGTGCGCCACCAGGGCGTCCCAGGCGGCGGCATCGATCTCGCCCAGGTCGGAGATGATCTCGGTACGGTATTCCTGCGCAGGGACGCCTGCCGCCTTGCGCTTGTGCTGTGCCGGCTGGCGCTGGTCCTTGCCCTCGCCGGGCACGCATGATTCAGACTGCATTGCACCAGTTCCCGTCTGTGGATCGATCGAGTCTACCGGAAACGATGCGCCGTTGCTGTGCCGCGCGGCAGGCGCGGGGCGACCGTCGTAAAATGGAGCATCCTCGTCACCAGTGCTTGCCGAGGCATCCCGGGATGCTTCAGGCGGCGGCATGGTCCGGATGGTTCGATAACCAAGGCCCGATATGAAGAACCCGTTTTTCAACCTGTATTCCCACGGCTTTGCGCGTGTCGCGGTGGGCGTGCCCGTCTGCCGGGTGGCCGACCCGACCTTCAACGCCGCCGAGACCATGGCCCTGGCGGCGCAGGCGGCACAGCAGGGCGCCGTGCTGGTGGCGTTCCCGGAGCTGGGCATCTCCGCATACACCTGCGACGACCTGTTCCACCAGCGCGCGCTGCTGGACGCCTGCGAGGCGGCGCTGGCCACCATCGTCGAGGCCTCGCGCAAGCTGCCGGCGGCGCTGATCGTCGGCATGCCGCTGCGGGTCGAGCACCAGTTGTTCAACTGCGCCGTGGTGGTGGCGCGCGGGCGTGTCCAGGGCGTGGTGCCCAAGTCCTACCTGCCGAACTACTCGGAGTTCTACGAGGCGCGCCAGTTCAGCGCCGCCGACAACGCCGCGGTCGAGTCGATCCGGCTGCTGGGCCAGGACGTGCCGTTCGGCGCCGGGCTGCTGTTCGATGTCGAGGACATCCCCGACTTCCGCTTCCACGCGGAAATCTGCGAAGACGTCTGGGTGCCGATCCCGCCGTCGTCGTTTGCGGCGCTGGCTGGGGCCACGGTGCTGGTCAACCTGTCGGCCTCGAATATCGTGGTCGGCAAGGCCGGCTACCGGCACCAGCTGGTCTCGCAGCAGTCGGCGCGATGCCTGGCGGCCTACCTGTACACCTCGGCCGGCAAGGGCGAGTCCTCCACCGACCTGGCCTGGGACGGCCAGGCGCTGATCTGCGAGAACGGCGAGCTGCTGGCCGAATCCGACCGCTTTGCCGATACCTCGCACCTGCTCTGCGCCGATATCGACGTCGAGCGGCTGTCGCGCGAGCGCATGCACCAGGTGACCTTCGGCCACTCGGTGCGGCGGCACAAGGCAGAAGTGGACAAGTTCCGCGTGGTTCGCTTCCCGCTCGACCTGACGCTGGAAAAGTCGCTGCCGCTGGCGCGCAACGTGGCGCGCTTCCCGTACGTGCCGGCCGATCCGCGCCGGCGCGATGAACGCTGCATGGAGGTCTACAACATCCAGGTGCAGGCGCTGGTGCAGCGCCTGTCGGCCAGCAGGATCAGCAAGGTGGTGATCGGCGTGTCGGGCGGGCTGGATTCCACCCATGCGCTGCTGGTCTGCGCCAAGGCGATTGACCGCCTGGGGCTGCCCCGCGCCAATATCCTGGCCTACACCATGCCGGGCTTCGCCACCAGCGACCGCACCCTGCTGCAGGCGCGCCAGCTGATGCAGGTGGTAGGCTGCACCGCGACCGAGATCGACATCCGTCCGTCGTGCCTGGCCATGCTGAAGGACCTGGGCCACCCGTACGCCGCCGGCGAGAAGGTCTACGACGTGACCTTCGAGAACGTACAGGCCGGCGAGCGCACCAACCACCTGTTCCGGCTGGCCAACTTCCACCACGCCATCGTGATCGGCACCGGCGACCTGAGCGAACTGGCGCTGGGCTGGTGCACCTATGGCGTGGGCGACCACATGTCGCACTACAACGTCAACGCCAGTGTGCCCAAGACGCTGATCTCGCACCTGGTGCGCTGGGTGGCCGAGACCAGGCAAGTGGGCGAGGGCGGTTCCGACGTGCTGCTGGCCGTGCTCGACACCGACATCAGCCCCGAGCTGGTTCCGGGCGACAGCAACCATGGCCCCGAGCAGAAGACCGAGAGCACCATCGGCCCGTATGAGCTGCAGGACTTCAACCTCTACTACACGCTGCGCTTCGGCTTCACGCCGTCCAAGATCGCCTTCCTGGCGCAGCATGCCTGGGGCGACCGCGAGCGCGGCGTCTGGCCCAACGGCCCGCATGTGGTGCGCAACCAGTACGGGCTGCCGGAGATCAAGCGCAACCTGGCGATCTTCCTGGACCGTTTCTTCCGCACCAGCCAGTTCAAGCGCTCATGCATCCCGAACGCGCCCAAGGTGGGCTCGGGCGGATCGCTGTCGCCGCGGGGGGACTGGCGTGCGCCGAGCGATTCAGAGTCGGTGGTGTGGCTGGCGGACCTGGAGAAGGTGCCGGATTGAGCGCAGCGCCGGTCGTGCCCCGGCTCCTGGGTGGCGGCTTGTGCACAGTTTCTCCAGTGGCTGTCCACAGGGTTATCCACAGGGCCGGCGCGTGCCCGGATGCGTGCTAGCCAACGCTGCGGCCGCGCCGGCTGTGGGGCAGGCGGAAATGCAAGCGGCCAAGGGCTGTTAAAATGCCACCCGGAGAGCGCCGCGACCGCGGCGATGCGCCGCCAGGCGTGTGAACAAACGATAAACAGGGGCCAGTCATGAAGCAGATTACCGCCATCATCAAACCGTTCAAGCTCGACGAGGTGCGTGAAGCCCTGGCCGACGTCGGCGTGACCGGGCTGACGGTGACCGAAGTGAAGGGATTTGGCCGCCAGAAGGGGCATACCGAGCTCTACCGTGGCGCCGAGTACGTGGTCGACTTCCTGCCCAAGATCAAGATCGAAGTGGTGGTGGCCGAGAACCAGCTGGACACCGTGCTGGACGCCATCGTCAAGGCCGCCCACACCGGCAAGATCGGCGACGGCAAGATCTTCGTCACCGAGATCGAGCGCGTGATCCGCATCCGCACCGGCGAGCAGGACGAAGCCGCGGTCTGAGCTACGGGCCAGGACAGAAAAACGCCGCCTTGCAGGGCGGCGTTTTCATTAGCGGGCGGGGTTCAGCTGGGCAGCTTCCACCCGTAGCGCACCGACATCAGCCGCATGGCGATGATCGCCACTGCCCCGGTCAGCAGCGCCGCTTCCTGCTGCACCGCCAGCCAGCTCATGCCGACATAGATCCAGCAGCCGATAAAGGAGCAGGTGGCATAGGGCGAGCGGTCGCGCAGGATCATCGGCACCTCATTGCACAGCACGTCGCGCACCACGCCGCCGAACACGGCCGAGATGATGCCCATCATCACCGCCACGGTCGGCGTCATCTGCGCCACCAGCGCCAGCGAGGCGCCGGTCACCGAGAACAGCCCCAGCCCGATCGCATCGGCCACGATCATGGCTCGGTCCGAGGCCACGCGGCTGACCACGCGCAGCACGAACGAGGCGCCGAAGGACATCACGAAGATCAGCAGCACGTAGCCTTCGTGGTCGACCCAGTAGAACGGGCGCCGGTCCAGCAGCACGTCGCGCACGGTGCCGCCGCCAAAGGCGGTGGCAAACGCCACCACGAAGGTGCCGACCACGTCCAGGCGCTGCTTGCGCGCGTCGACCACGCCCGAGACCGCGAAGGCGAGCACGCCGATCACCTCCATGATGTGGAGGATCAGGGGCAGCCGCCCCATCAGCAATTCAAGCGGAACGTGCATCCGTGGAGATGCGTCAGGTGCGCGGCTGGCGCAGCAGCACCATCAGTGCGCCGGCGCCGCCTTCGGCCTCGCGCGCCTGCACGAAGGCGAGCACTTCCTCCTTCTGCACCAGCCAGCTGCGCACCTTGCCCTTGAGCACCGGCAGCTTGTCGGGCGAGCCCAGGCCCTTGCCGTGGATCACGCGCACGCAGCGCACGCCGTTGCGCACCGAGCGGCGCAGGAACTCGGCCAGCGCCTCGCGCGCCTCGTCGCTGCGCAGGCCGTGCAGGTCGACCTTGTCCTGCGGCACCCATTCGCCGCGGCGCAGCTTGCGGATCACGTCCATGCCGATGCCGGGCCGGCGGAACGACAGGGTCTCGTCGGTTTCCAGCAGGCTTTCCACGTCGAAATCATCGGACAGCGAGGCCGCCAGCACCGCTTCGTCGTTGCGGCGCGACTGCACCGGCACCGGGGCGGGCTTGCTGGCGGGCACGGGGGCGCGGTTGCGGTCGCGCAGCTGGCTGACCTGGCCCACGCTGGTGCGGAACACGTCGGCCTCCTCGCGGGCGCGCTGGGCGGCCTGCTCGGCGGCCACGCGCTCGGCTTCGCGGCGCTCGGTATCGGCCTTGAGGGTGTCGCGCAGCCTGGCAAGGTCGTTCAGGCCGAAACGTTGGGGCGGTCGGTCGGGTTTGCGGGCGCCGTGCGTCATTGAGAATCTCCGAGGGCTCGGCGCAGATTATATCGACTGGCGGGGCGGCAGGAGATGCCGCAGGGGGACGCGCCGGCGGGCCGTGGCGGCCCGGCCGGCGGAGGGAGCTGTGCTTACTTCAGGGCTTCGACAAAGCGCTGGGCGTCCAGCGCGGCCATGCAGCCCGTGCCGGCGCTGGTGATGGCCTGGCGGTAGACATGGTCCTGCACGTCGCCGGCGGCAAACACGCCCGGCACGCTGGTGGCGGTGGCGTCGCCCTGCAGGCCCGACTTGGTCACCAGGTAGCCGTTTTCCATGGCCAGCTGGCCTTCGAACAGGTCGGTGTTGGGCTTGTGGCCGATGGCGATGAACACGCCCGCCAGCTTCAGGTCCTCGGCCTGGCCGGTCTTGGTGCCGCGCACGCGGATGCCGGTCACGCCGGATTCATCGCCCAGCACCTCGTCCAGCACGCTGTCGTAGCGGATCACCACGCGGCCTTCCTTTTCACGCTGCAGCAGGCGGTCGACCAGGATCGGCTCGGCGCGGAAGCTGTCGCGGCGGTGGATCACGGTGACCTTGCTGGCGATATGCGACAGGTACAGCGCCTCTTCCACGGCGGTGTTGCCGCCGCCGACCACGGCCACGTCCTGGTTCTTGTAGAAGAAGCCGTCGCAGGTGGCGCAGGCCGACACGCCGCGGCCCATGAAGGACTCTTCGGACGGCAGGCCCAGGTACTGCGCCGAGGCGCCGGTGGCGATGATCAGCGCGTCGCACGTATATTCACCGGCGTCGCCGATCAGGCGGAAGGGGCGGGCCGGCTGGCCGTTGTCGTCCACCAGCTTGGCGGTGTGGATGTGATCGAAGATGATCTCAGTCTTGAATTCCTCGGCATGCGCCAGCATGCGCTGCATCAGTTCAGGACCCTGGACGCCCTTGGCATCGCCTGGCCAGTTCTCGACGTCCGTGGTGGTCATCAGCTGGCCGCCCTGTGCCAGGCCGGTGATCAGCACCGGTTCCAGGTTGGCGCGGGCCGCGTAGACCGCGGCGGAATAGCCGGCGGGACCAGAACCGAGAATCAGCACTTTTGCGTGTTTTGCCATGATGCGTTCCTGTGGCCGGTGCGGCATGCTGCCCACCGGCATTGCTCGAAAGCGACATTATAAGAGGAGCCGCATTTGCTCACTGTTGCAAATTCCAATGAGTGCGATAGTCTCGGGCCACGTTAAAATGGCCGCCACGATGACCGTCAGTCACCCGGTGAGTGACCACTGACCGATGCCGGCATCGGCCCGAAACGCATCCGGAATCACCTTACACGCGAGTCTTAACCAGGCATGGCCCGAGCTACCACGACCACCCGCACCGATCCCTCAGCCTTGCCATCCCGCATTGGCAAACTGCTGGGCGAGGTCCGCTGGTTCCTGTTGCTGGCCGTCACGCTGGGCTTCCTGTGCGTGCTGGCCAGCTACAGCAAGACCGATCCGGGCTGGTCGCATGCCAACCAGGTGGCAGATATCCACAACCTGGGCGGGCGCGTCGGCGCCTGGGTGGCCGACGTGCTGTTCTTTATCTTCGGCTTTTCCGCCTACTGGCTGGCGGTGCTGCTGGTGCGCCGCTGCTGGCGCGGCTGGCGCACGCTGACCGCCGAGCTGCCCGAGCGCGCCGACCACGGCCTGCACCGTCAGGGCGTGACCGTCAGCTGGATCGGCTTTGGGCTGACCCTGTTCTCCAGCATGGGCCTGGAGGCGATCCGCATGTACCCGCTGCGCGCCGCGCTGCCGCGCGCGCCGGGCGGGGTGCTGGGCGACCTGCTGGGCGGCTGGCTGCAGGTGGCGCTGGGTTTCACCGGCGCGACCCTGCTGCTGTTGCTGCTGCTGGCGATCGGGCTGTCGCTGTTCTTCCATTTCTCCTGGCTGACCGTGGCCGAGCATGTCGGCGGCTTTGTCGAGACCCTGTTCCTGGGCTTCAAGGCCCGCCGCGAGAGCAAGCAGGACCGCATCATCGGCGAGGCCGCCAAGACCGAGCGCAAGGAAACCGTCGAGGTGCAGCGCGTGCGCATCGAAGAGGCGGCGCCGGTGCAGATCGTGCGCCCGCAGGCGGTGCCCAAGCATGAGCGCGTCGAGCGCGAGAAGCAGCAGCCGCTGTTTGCCGATATCCAGGACTCGGACCTGCCGCCGCTGTCGCTGCTGGACCCGATCCCGCCGCACCAGGAAACCGTCAGCGCCGAGACCCTGGAGTTCACCTCGCGCCTGATCGAGAAGAAGCTCAAGGACTTTGGCGTCGAAGTCAAGGTGGTGGCGGCCTACCCGGGCCCGGTCATCACGCGGTATGAGATCGAGCCGGCCACCGGCGTCAAGGGCAGCCAGGTGGTGAACCTGGCGCGCGACCTGGCGCGCTCGCTGTCGCTGGTGTCGATCCGCGTGGTCGAGACCATCCCGGGCAAGAACTACATGGGGCTGGAGCTGCCCAACCCGAAGCGCCAGACCGTGCGCCTGTCGGAAATCCTGGGCTCGCAGGTCTACAACGAGAGCGCGTCCAGCCTGACCATGGCGCTGGGCAAGGACATCGCCGGCAAGCCGATGGTGGCCGACCTGGCCCGCATGCCGCACTGCATGGTGGCCGGCACCACCGGCTCGGGCAAGTCGGTCGGCATCAACGCGATGATCCTGTCGCTGCTGTACAAGGCCAAGGCGGAAAGCGTACGCCTGATCCTGATCGACCCGAAGATGCTCGAAATGAGCGTCTACGAGGGCATCCCGCACCTGCTGTGCCCGGTGGTGACCGACATGCGCCAGGCCGGCAATGCCCTGAACTGGGCGGTCGGCGAGATGGAGCGCCGCTACAAGCTGATGAGCAAGCTGGGCGTGCGCAACCTGGCCGGCTACAACAAGAAGATCGACGAGGCCGCGGCCCGCGAAGAGAAGATCCCCAACCCGTTCAGCCTGACCCCGGATGCCCCGGAGCCGCTGGACCGGCTGCCCACCATCGTCATCGTCATCGACGAGCTGGCCGACCTGATGATGGTGGTCGGCAAGAAGGTGGAAGAACTGATTGCCCGCATCGCGCAGAAGGCGCGCGCAGCCGGCCTGCACCTGGTGCTGGCCACCCAGCGCCCGTCGGTGGACGTGATCACCGGCCTGATCAAGGCCAACGTGCCGACCCGGATCGCGTTCCAGGTCAGCAGCAAGATCGACTCGCGCACCATCCTCGACCAGCAGGGCGCCGAAGCGCTGCTGGGCATGGGCGACATGCTCTACCTGGCGCCGGGCACTGGCTTGCCGGTGCGCGTGCACGGCGCCTTTGTCTCGGACGAGGAAGTCCACCGCGTGGTGGAAAAGCTGAAGGCATCCGGCGAGACCAACTACATCGAGGGCATCCTCGAAGGCGGCCTGACCGATGACGCCGGCGGCGGCGACGGGTTTGGCGGTGGTGCTGGCATCGGCGGTGGCGGCGGCGAGGCCGATCCGCTGTACGACCAGGCAGTCGAGGTGGTTCTGAAGAACCGGCGCGCGTCGATCTCGCTGGTGCAGCGCCACCTGCGCATCGGCTACAACCGTGCCGCGCGGCTGCTGGAGGATATGGAGAAGGCAGGGCTGGTTTCGGCGATGTCGGGCAACGGCAATCGTGACATTCTGGCGCAGGGTGGTGGTGCGGCCGCGCGTGACGATGACTGAGCGCTGCCAGCGCTCATCCCAGCCGGCCTGTGATGTGTGCTAGCGGCGCTTGAGCAGCAGGTCGAGCTTCGTGTTGATGGTTTCAAATTGCTTGTCGACGCGCACTTCCAGGCGCTCAATGTGCGCATCGACCGCATCGAGGCGATCCGTGAGGCGGCGGCCCATCTCGGTCATCCGGGTGGCGAGCGGCGCGGTGGCCTTGTCGACCTTGTCTTGCGTGGTCTCATTCAGCCATGTCATCACGGAAAAGACAAACGCCACGCCCGCCAGGATGCCTGTGCCGACCATGGCGGGACTAAGGGGCTTGGTAGCGGCAGTCCTTCCCCGTCGAGCTTCGAGTTCGATCCTGACCCTGCGCGCCGCGATCCTGTCGATCTCGTCGTGATCGAGACGCCTGAAACCGTGCCGGAACGGCAGGCGGCCATCGGTACACTTGTCCTCGGAGGCATTGGATGCGGTCGTTGTCATATTGCTGGCCCGGTCGGAATGGCCGCCTTGCAGCGAAGCAGCATGCATGAGGCGACGTGGCGATTGCTCTACGTACATGCCTTGCATTGTGACCCCCGGCGGGTAAGGAAGTGTTTCGCCTGGATACGAGATATCGCCACAGGCTGCCCTTTCCCGCCAATTCAGAGTTTTCGCCGCAGAACAGGCGCGGTTCCCGCGGTGTCTGCCGTAATATCCGGTTACCCGCGAGCGCGGGCCGTGTGGAATCCTCCGGCTGCCGCCTGCTCTAAACAGACAAGTTGCCCGTGCAGCGGCCTACAGCGTTGGTGGCAGCACACGCGGCGACGCCCCCATAACAACCAGGACCCGAACCATGCGAAACCGCATCCTCGTGTCGGCTTGCGCCGCGCTGGCGATGTTTGCCCTCCAGGCGCCGGCCCATGCCGCCGCCACCGACCAGTTGCAGAGCTTTGTCACCGGCGTGAAGAGCGCGCGCGGCGAATTCACGCAGCGCCAGGTCAAGGGGCAGGGCGCCAACGGCAAGGTGACCGGCACCTCCAGCGGCACCTTTGTGTTCTCGCGCCCGGGCAAGTTCACCTGGCGCTATACCAAGCCCTACGACCAGCTGCTGCAGGCCGATGGCCAGACCCTGTACATCTACGACAAGGACCTGAACCAGGTCACCGAGCGCAAGCTTGACGGCGCGCTCGGGTCCAGCCCGGCGGCGATCCTGTTCGGCAGCAATGACCTGGAAAAGAACTTCGTGGTCAAGAACGGCCCGACGCGCGACGGCGTAGAGTGGCTGGAGCTGACGCCCAAGTCCAAGGACACGCAGTTCGAGCGCATCGGCATCGGCTTCAAGGCCGGCAATCTTGAGGCCATGGAGCTGCGCGACGCGTTCGGCAACACCACCCTGCTGACCTTCACGGGCATGCAAAAAAACCCGCCGCTGGCGGCCGATGCATTCCGGTTTACGGTGCCCAAGGGCGCCGATGTGATGAAGCAGTGAGGCCCGCCATGAACGATCCGCAGGAAGGTCCCGCAGTCACCATCCGTTCCCGGCGCCGCCAGCGCGCCGTGTTGCTGGCCAGTGCCGGCGCGCTGCTGTTGGCGGCATGTGCCAGCAGCGGCGGCGGCGCCAGCAAGTTCGATGTCGATTCCTTCCTGCGCGCACCGGACTCGGGATTGCCCGAAGTGCTGGGCAATCCCGGCTTCCTCAAGGCCACGCGCGTGCCCGCCGCAGAGTGCGCGGTGATGCTGCAGTCGGCCAGCACCGGCGTGCTGGAAGACCTGCCGCCCAGCAGCAATGCGCGCGGCCCGGCCTGGCTGTTGCATCCGAAGGGCCAGCCGGACCAGGTATGGCTGGTGGTCAGCGAGTCCGGCGGCGAGCGCACCTGCCACGGCCCGTTGCCGGCCGACGCCATGCAGGCGCTGGCCGCCCGAGCCAAGGGCTGAACCCGAGGCGCCGCCGTCAGTGCGGCTTGATGGCGATCTTCAGCACGCCGTCGCGCTGGTTGGCGAACAGGTCGTAGGCCGCGACGATGTCGTCCAGCTTGTACTGGTGCGTCACCAGCGCTCCCAGGTCGACGCGGCCCGACTCGATCACATTGATCAGCCGCCGCATGCGTTCCTTGCCGCCGGGGCACAGCGCGGTGTTGATCTTGTGGTCGCCCAGCCCCGCGGCGAAGGCCGACAGCGGAATGGTCAGGTCGCTTGAATAGACCCCCAGGCTGGACAGCGTGCCGCCGGGCTTGAGCACGCGCAGCGACTGCTCGAAGGTTGCCTGCGTGCCCAGCGCCTCGATCGAGGCGTCGACGCCGCGCCCGCCGGTCAGCTTCATGACCTCGTCCACCACGTCGCAGTGGCGGAAGTTCAGGACCACGTCCGCGCCCATCTTGCGCGCGATCTCCAGCCGGTGGTCGTTGCCGTCGATGGCAATGATGGTGGTGGCGCCGCACAGCCGCGCGCCGGCGGTCGCGCATAGCCCGATCGGGCCCTGCGCGAACACGGCCACGGTGTCGCCGATGCGGATATTGGCGTTTTCCGCGCCCTTGAAGCCGGTGGACATGATGTCAGGGCACATCAGCACCTGCTCGTCGGTGAGGCCATCGGGGATCGGCGCCAGGTTGGCCTGGGCGTCGGGCACCAGCACGTATTCCGCCTGGGTACCGTCGATCATGTTGCCGAAGCGCCAGCCCGCGGTCGCCTTGTAGCCGTGGCAGCCGCACTGGCCGCTGGCCATCAGGTAGCTGCCATCCTGCGAGGCCACGCCGTCCTGCGCCGCGTAGGAGTTGAAGTTGGGGCAGATTGCGCCGGCGATCACGCGCTGGCCTTCGCGGTATCCCGTCACCGCGCTGCCTAGCTTTTCGATGATGCCGACGGGTTCATGGCCCACGGTCAGGCCCTTCGCCACCGGGTACTCACCCTTGAGGATGTGCACGTCGGTGCCGCAGATGGTGGTGGTGGTGATACGCACCAGGGCATCGTTGGGGCCGATATCCGGGATGGGCTTGTCTGCCAGTTCGATCCGGCCAGGCTCGACAAAAACGGCGGCTTTCATCATTGCGGTCATGCGTTGCTCCCAGGGAAGGCGCAAGGGATGCGCGGTGGGTGGAGTGGTGCGGGACGTTGCCGGCCCGCTTACTCACTGATAGCACGCATGGGTTATAGCCCGGTTTATCCAGATCAAGCCGAGGCCACACGGAAAATGTGCACAATACATGGCGATTCGGCAAAAGTATCATATCGGTGTGCAAGGAAGCTGAACGCCGCGGTGTGCCGCGTGTCCCAGCATCCTCATACTCGCCATACCCATCAGGAGAACAACATGATTGCGAAGCGAACCATCCGCCGTTGGCTGCGCCAGTCCGCCATGCTGGCGGCGGGCGGGGCCCTGCTGGCGGCTTGCGCGGCGCCCGCGCCGACCGGCCCGCAAGGCGCGCGTGGCACGCCGGAGGGCTGTGCCGCCGACAAGCTGGCCGACGATGCCCTGGTCGGCAAGCCCGAGGCCGAGGCCATCGGCCTGCTGCAGGGCTGCGCGTGGCGACTGGGCGAGCGCGACGGCCAGCAGTTCCCCGGCACCATGGACTACAACCCGCAGCGCCGCACGCTGGGAGTCAAGGCTGGCAAGGCGGTCTGGGTACGCCGCGGCTGAGATCCGGCGCCTGCCTTGCCGGCTCGCCTTGCACAAGGGGCGACTACGTTAATGCGGGCATCTCCCTGGCATTGATCCGTCAACGGGCGTCAACATTACAGAAATGTAATTTGACCGCCTGAACAAGAATCAATATTGTTTCCCGCTGACCGGAATCCAATAACCGGGCGGCCTCGGGGTCCCCGGCGGCTGCCCAAACCATGCTGGGGAGCCATCCGCGTGAAGACCACTATCCGAACCTTGCTGCCGCGCGCTGCGGCGCTGGCCCTGCTGACCCTGCCGCTCGCCGCGGCGGCGCAGGAAAAGGTGCTCAACCTCTACACCGCGCGTCACTACCAGACGGACGAAGCGCTGTACGCCAACTTCACCAAGCAGACCGGCATCAAGATCAACCGCATCGAAGGCCAGGAAGACCCGCTGCTGGAGCGCATCCGCAATGAAGGCGCCAACAGCCCGGCGGACGTGTTCATCACGGTGGATATCGGCCGCCTGTGGCGCGCCCAGCAGGCTGGCGTGTTTGCGCCGGTAAAGTCGAAGGCGCTGGAATCGCGCATCCCGGCCAACTATCGCGACCCCAATGGCGAATGGTTCGGCTTCTCGGCGCGCGGCCGCGTGATTGCCTACAACAAGACCGCGGTCAAGGCCGGCGATATCGCCAGCTATGAAGACCTGGCCGATCCCAAGTGGAAGGGCAAGGTCTGCACGCGTTCCAGCGGCCATGTCTACAACCTGTCGCTGGTCTCCAGCCTGATCGCCCACGATGGCGAGGCCCGCACCGAGCAATGGGCGCGCGGCCTGGCCGCCAACCTGGCGCGCGTGCCCAAGGGCGGCGACACCGACCAGCTCAAGGCGGTTGCCGCCGGCGAGTGCGACGTGGCCATTGCCAACACCTACTACATCGCGCGCCTGCTGAAGTCGACCAAGCCGGAAGACAAGGCCGTGGCCGACAAGCTGGGCGTGCTGTGGCCGAACCAGTCGAGCCAGGGCGTGCACATGAACGTCTCGGGCGGCGGCATGCTCAAGCATGCGCCCAACAAGGAAGCGGCGGTCAAGTTCCTGGAGTACCTGGCCAGCGACGAGGCGCAGCGCTACTTTGCCGACGGCAATAACGAATGGCCGGTGGTGCAGGGTGTGAAGGTCAGCAACCCGGCGCTGGAAGCGCTGGGCACGTTCAAGTCCGACACCATCAACGTGGCCGAACTGGGCAAGTACCAGCCGCAGGCACAGAAGCTGGTGGACCGCGCCGGCTTCAAGTAAGCCGCCACGGCCTTTGCAGCAGGGCGGTTCCTGCTACAGCAGGAACCGCTTGTTCCCCGTCACCTGCGTAGGCTCCAGCTTGCGGAACGTCAGCTTCACGCTGCTGTTGAGCCGCCGCCCCGCCTGGCGCCGCACCAGTGCCCGGTGCAGCAGGCCCTTGTGGCCGACCGTGCCTTCGGCATAGGGCTGGTCCGGCGTCCCGCCCAGCGTCATCGAGGCCAGCGCCTGGTTGCGCTCCGCCGCACTCTTTTCCAGCAGCTTGTCCAATGCCATGCGCGCGCGCACCTGTGCCGCCAGCGCGGTGTCGCCGGGATTGGCGCGGGCGCGCTCGGCGTCCCACGGCAGCTGCACCTTGCCGGCAAGGCGGCGCAGCGCGGCGCGCAGTTCGGCGCCATCCATCCGGGTTTCCTGCACGATCCAGACGGCGTCATGGCGCAGCACCGCTTCGGCATCGGCCATGCGGCGCACCAGCGCGGGCTGCAGCTCGGGCGACGAGAACTGCCGCGCGCGGCGGATCGCGTTGAGCGCGATGCGGCGCACCTGCGGGTTGGCGTGATCGAACAGGTCGGCGATGACGCGCGCGGCCGTGTCGGCCGAATCGACCATCTCCGCCAATTGTCCGGCCAGCGAGACTTCTTCCACGCCGCTCAGCTTGTTGCGGCTGAGCCGGTTCAACTTGAACAGCAGGATGTGATATCGCAGCATAGGTTCTTGCGCGGCAGGCGTGCCGCTGTTTGCTCCCGGGCGAACGCCGGGCCATAAGAACCCGTTTCAGAATGAAAAAGGGGCCCGGCAGCAGCCTTCCCTTCGGGTTCAAGCCAGGCGCGGCGCATGCGTCGTTACGGGCCTTGACCTTGGAATGACCAAGGCCGGCGGCCCGCGCCTGGCTTGAACGCGTCCCCTTTTTCATTCTGAAACGGGTTCTAAAGGCTATCGGCGTGTTGCGGCGCGACTTTAGGGCAAGTAGCGCGGGAGGATCAGCGCTGCGCTTCGCGCCGGATCGTGCGCGACAGCACGATCACCGGCAGCAGGCCCACGGCCACGATCACCAGCGAGGCGGTGGCGGCCTCGGTCAGGCGCTCGTCGGCAGCGAGGTTGTAGGCCTGCACGGCCAGCGTGTCGAAGTTGAACGGGCGCATCACGAAGGTGGCCGGCAGCTCCTTCATCACGTCGACAAAGACGATCAGTGCCGCGGTCAGCAGGCTGCCGCGCAGCATCGGGAAATGCACGCGCCGCAGCGTGGCGCCGGGGCCGTGGCCCAGGCTGCGCGCGGCCGCATCCATGCTGGGCGTGATCTTGCCCAGCCCGGCATTGACGGTCTGCAGCGCCACGCCCAGGAAGCGCACCAGCAGCGCATAGACCAACGCGGCGATGCCGCCGGTCAGTAGCAGCCCCACCGAGAGCCCGAACTGCTGCTGCAGCCAGGCCGACAGCGCGTTGTCGAGCCGCGCCACCGGCACCAGCACGCCCACGGCAATGACCGAGCCCGGCAGCGCATAACCCATGCCGCACAGCCGCGTCAGGCCGCGCATCAGCCAGCTGCGCTTGCCGTTGGCCGCGCGCGCGGCGTAGCCCACCGCCAGCGCGACCGTCACCGCGGCCAGCGCGGTGGCGCTGGCCAGCAAGAAGCTGTTGCGCACCAGCCCGACAAAGCGCGCGCCGAACTGCGCATCGCCGTCGGTGAAGGCCATGCGGCACAGCATCAGCGCGGGAATCAGGAAGCCCAGCAGCACCGGCACCATGCACACGGCCAGCGCCAGCCAGCCGCGCGCGCCGTCCAGCGTCCAGGCCACGGCGCGGCGCTGGTTGCCGTAGACCTGCGCGCGGCCGCGGCTGGCGCGCTCCATCAGCAGGATGGCGGCGACAAACAGCAGCATGCATGCCGACAGCTGCGCCGCGGCGTTCTTGTCGCCAAGCGAAAACCAGGCGCGGAAGATGCCGGTGGAGAAAGTCGGGATGGCAAAGTAGGCGACGGTGCCGAAGTCGGCCAGCGTTTCCATCATCGCCAGCGCGGTGCCGGCAACGATGCCGGGGCGCGCCAGCGGCAGCACCACGCGCCAGAGCCGGCTCCAGGTGCCGTGGCCGAGCAGGCGCGCGGCCTCCAGCGTGTTCTGGGTCTGTTGCAGGAAGGCGGCGCGCGCGGTCAGGTAGACGTAGGGATACAGCACCAGCGAGAACAGGGCGATGGCGCCGCCCAGCGAGCGGATATCGGGGAACCAGTACTCGCGCGCCTTCCAGCCGGTCAGCTCGCGCAGCCAGCCCTGCACCGGCCCGGCAAACTGCAGCGCATCGGTGTAGGCATAGGCGATGACGTAGGCGGGCATCGCCATCGGCAAGACCAGCGCCCATTCCATCACGGTGTGGCCCGGGAAACGGTAGGTCGATACCAGCCAGGCGGTGGTCACCCCCAGCAGCAATACCCCCACGGCGACGCCGCACAGCAGCCAGACGGTGTTGCGCACGTATTCCGCCAGCACCGTGTCGATCAGGTGGCGCCAGGTGTCGCCGGCAGGCAGCAGCACGGCCGAGGCGATCACCAGCACCGGCACGGCGATCAGCAGCGCCACTGCCAGGGTGGCCAGGGTCAGGGGATGGAAGCGGCGGCGGCTGGACAGGAGCATGCGTCGGAAAGTGGGCGGAAGTGCCGCGCACAGCGTGCGGGCTGCCGCATTCTAGCAATGTGGGGCGCGCTTTCGCCCCGAAAGGCGGTCCCGGCCCCCGGCTGCGTCCCTATAATGCGCACATGCGAACCGATTCCTATTCACGCTTGCCCGGCGCCCAGGCGCGCAGCCGGCCGGCAACCCGCGCAGGCGCAGCCGACGTCACTGGCGCTGGCGCCGCTGTCATCGAGGTCGACCATATCCGTCACGCCTTCGGCCGCCATGCGGTGGTCAAGGGATTGTCGTTCTCGGTGGCGCGCGGCAATATCGCCTGCCTGCTGGGGCCCAGCGGCTGCGGCAAGACCACGGTGCTGCGCGCCATCGCCGGGTTCGAGCCGCTGCAGGACGGCCGCATCGTGCTGGACGGGCAGGTGGTGTCGTCGTCCGGGGCGCTGCTGGCGCCCGAGCAGCGCCGCATCGGCATGGTGTTCCAGGACTATGCACTGTTCCCGCACCTGGACGTGGCGGCCAACGTGGGTTTCGGCCTGGTGCGGACCAGCCGCGCCGGGCGCGCTGCGCGCGTGGACGAGGTGCTGCAGCTGGTCGGACTGGCCGGCGCTGGCCGCAAGTATCCGCATGAGCTGTCCGGCGGCCAGCAGCAGCGCGTGGCGCTGGCGCGCGCGCTGGCACCGCGCCCGGAGCTGCTGCTGCTCGACGAGCCGTTCTCCAACCTCGACGTCGACCTGCGCGAACGCCTGAGCCTGGAGGTGCGCGCGATCCTGAAGGCGCAGGGCACCACCGCGATCCTGGTCACGCACGACCAGCACGAGGCCTTTGCCATGGCCGACGAGATCGGCGTCATGCACGACGGGGTGATCGAGCAGTGGGGCAGCGCGCACGACCTGTACCACCGGCCGACATCGCGCTTTGTCGCGGGCTTTATCGGGCAGGGCGTGCTGATGGCGGGGCGGCTGCGCGGGACCGCGGAGATTGAGCTGGAACTGGGCCTGCTGCGGCCCGCGGCGCCGCTGGCGCTGCCCGCTGGCGCCGCCGTCGACGTGCTGGTGCGCCCCGACGACATCATCCACGATGACGCCAGCCCGATGCGCGCCGAGGTGGTCCACAAGGCCTTCCGTGGCGCCGAGATCCTGTACACGCTGCGCCTGGCCAGCGGTGGCCGCGTGCTGGCGCTGGTGCCGTCCCACCACAACCATGCCGTGGGCGAGCGCATCGGCATCCGCGTCGAGATCGAGGACGTGGTGGCATTTGCCGCCTAGCGCGCCACGCAAGGGGCAGGGCGCTGATGGTCTACACTGTGGCGTTCTGCATTCACAAGGCTTGAATACCGTGGCGGACACGCTGTTTTCCGATACTCCCGACCGTTCCCGGCAACCGCTGGCCGAGCGCCTGCGCCCGCGCACCATCGACGAGGTGATCGGGCAACAGCACCTGCTGGGTGCGGGCAAGCCGCTGCGCGTGGCGTTCGAGTCCGGCGAGCCGCATTCGATGATCCTGTGGGGCCCGCCGGGTGTGGGCAAGACCACGCTGGCGCGGCTGATGGCCAGTGCCTTCGACGCCGAGTTCATCGCGCTGTCGGCGGTGCTGTCGGGGGTCAAGGACATCCGCGAGGCGGTCGAGCGCGCCGAGCAGTTCCGCGCGCACGGGCGGCGCACGCTGGTGTTCGTCGACGAGGTCCACCGCTTCAACAAGAGCCAGCAGGATGCCTTCCTGCCGCATGTGGAAAGCGGGCTCTTCACCTTTATCGGCGCCACCACCGAGAACCCCTCGTTCGAAGTCAACGGCGCCTTGCTGTCGCGCGCGGCGGTCTATGTGCTCAAGAGCCTGGACGATGCCGAGCTGACCCAGCTGGCGCTGCGCGCCAGCGAAGAGCTTGGCGGCGTGACATGGCAGGACGAAGCGCTGCAGCTGATCGTGGCCTCGGCCGATGGCGACGGGCGCAAGCTGCTGAACAATATCGAGATCGTGGCGCGCGCCGCGCGCACTGCTGGCGCCGCCCAGATCGACACCGCGCTGCTGGGCAGCGCGCTGTCGGAAAACCTGCGCCGCTTCGACAAGGGCGGCGACGCCTTCTACGACCAGATCAGCGCGCTGCACAAGTCCGTGCGCGGTTCGGACCCCGACGCCGCGCTGTACTGGTTCTGCCGCATGATCGACGGCGGCGCCGACCCACGCTACCTGGCGCGGCGCATCGTGCGCATGGCGTGGGAGGATATCGGCCTGGCCGATCCCCGTGCCGCCCGCATCACGCTGGACGCGGCCGAGACCTATGAGCGCCTTGGTTCGCCCGAGGGCGAACTGGCGCTGGGCCAGGCCCTGATCTACCTGGCCGTGGCGCCCAAGTCCAACGCCGGCTACAACGCCTACAACGCGGCGCGCGCCTTCGTCGGCAAGGACAAGTCGCGCGCGGTGCCGGTGCACCTGCGCAACGCGCCGACCAAGTTGATGAAGGAGCTTGGCCACGGCCACGCCTACCGCTACGCGCACGACGAGCCCGAGGCCTACGCCGCCGGCGAGCACTACTTCCCGGACGACCTCAAGGCCCAGGGCTGGTACCAGCCGGTGCCGCGCGGGCTGGAGGGCAAGATCGCCGAGAAGCTGCGCCACCTGCGCGAGCTGGATGCCGCCTGGCACCGCGAGCAGCGCGTGGCCAAGGCAAAGGACGGCGGCAAGGGCGGGGAGTGAGCGGTGGCGTGAGCCGGCAACGCGGCGGTGGCCTGGCCTCGCCCGGTTCGCGCCGGACGGGGCCGGTGCAGTAAAATGGCGGGTCCGCCGGCATGTCGCTGGCCCTGCACTTCACCAAAGCAACATGCTCGACATCCAGCTGTTCCGCAAAGACATCGACGCCGTGGCGCAACGCCTTGCCACGCGCGGCTACCAACTCGACGTTGCGGCGTTCCAGGCACTTGAGGCCGAACGCAAGCAACTGCAGACCCAGACCGAGGAACTGCAGGCCCGCCGCAACAGCCTGTCCAAGCAGATCGGCATGCTCAAGGGCAAGGGCGAGGACGCCTCGGCCGTGATGGCCGAAGTGGGCGGCATCGGCGACACGCTCAAGGCCTCGGCCGCGCGGCTGGACGAGATCCAGGCGCACCTGGCTGAGCTGATGCTGGCTATCCCCAACCTGCCGCATGAAAGCGTGCCGGTGGGCAATGACGAAACCCAGAACGTCGAAGTGCGCCGCGTGGGCGAGCCGCGCCAGTTCGACTTCGCCGTGCGCGATCACGTCGACGTGGGCGAGAAGCTGGGCCTGGACTTCGACACCGCGGTCAAGGTTACCGGTTCGCGCTTCTCGATGCTGCGCGGCGGCCTGGCGCGCATGAACCGCGCGCTGGTGCAGCTGATGCTCGACACCCATACGCAGGAGCACGGCTACACCGAGATGTACGTGCCGTACATGGTCAATGCCGCCTCGATGCGCGGCACCGGCCAGCTGCCCAAGTTCGAGGAAGACCTGTTCAAGGTGCCGCGCAAGGTCGGCAGTGAGGAAGGCGAGCGCATCGAGAACTTCTACCTGATCCCGACCGCCGAGGTGCCGCTGACCAATATCGTGCGCGACGCCATCGTCGCCGGCGAGAAGCTGCCGCTGCGCTTCGTCGCGCATACGCCGTGCTTCCGCTCGGAAGCCGGCTCGTACGGCAAGGACACGCGCGGCATGATCCGCCAGCACCAGTTCGACAAGGTCGAGCTGGTGCAGGTGGTGCCGGCCGCGCAGTCGTTCGAGGCGCTGGAGCAACTGACCGGCCACGCCGAGGCGATCCTGAAGAAGCTGGAACTGCCGTTCCGCACCATCGTGCTGTGCACCGGCGACATGGGCTTCGGCAGCACCAAGACCTACGACCTTGAAGTGTGGATCCCCGCGCAGAACACCTACCGCGAGATCAGCTCGTGCTCGAACATGGGCGACTTCCAGGCGCGCCGCATGCAGGCGCGCATGCGCACGGGGCAGGGCAAGCCGGAACTGGTGCACACCCTCAACGGTTCCGGACTGGCCGTGGGCCGCACGCTGGTGGCGATCCTTGAGAACTACCAGAACGCAGACGGCTCGGTCACGGTGCCGGCCGCGCTGCAGCCGTACATGGGCGGCATCACCCGCCTGGAGCCGGAGCTGTAAAAAATCCGCTGCCAGCCTCTTGCACCGGCTGGCTGGACATGGCTATAATCTCGGTTTCGCCACACGGCAACAAGTTACCGGAGAGGTGGCAGAGTGGTCGAATGTACCTGACTCGAAATCAGGCGTACCGGCGACGGTACCGTGGGTTCGAATCCCACCCTCTCCGCCAAAACAAGAAGCTGCCCGGCTCGACCACCGGACAGGCAAAAACAGTGTAGTAAAACTCAGGCCGACGCCCACGAAAGTGCGCGTCGGTTTTGTTTTTTCGCGGCCGGTCTTTCATGCGACGGGCATGGGCCGCCGCACTGGCCTCCATACCGGACGCACTGCCAAGTGCACTATCATGGCGATCCGCAACGCAGGATGCCGCACCATGACACAGCCACCCGCCAGCCAACCCCCAGCACCGGTCTTCCACGGCGATCCGGCCGAACTGCCGGCCGACCCCAACCTGGTCGCCGGCATGCCGTACCGGCACTACAAAGGCGGCGCCTACACGGCAGTCGGCATCGGCCGCTTCGAGGCCGATCTCGCGCCGGTGGTGGTCTACCGCGCGATGCGCGATCCCTCATTGCTGTGGGTGCGCCGCTCCGATGTGTTCAGCGAACCGGTGGCCACGCCGCAGGGCGAGGTGCCGCGCTTTGCGCCCGCCTGGCCCGCGGCGCTGGCCTGCCTGGACTTCCTGCCGCGCCAGGCGGTGCTCGATGTGCTGGCGCTGCACGACACGCCGTACCGGCACTACCACGACCGCCGCCATATCCTGGAGATGTTCGAGACCGCCCACGCGCGCGGCATTGCACTGGACCGCGCACAGGCGCTGGCGGTGCTGTGCCACGATGCGGTCTATGTGGCGGGGTGCGAGCACAACGAGGCGGCGTCGGCGGCGCTGATCGAAACGGTGGCGCCCGGCGAGGACCGCGCGGTGCTGGACCGTGCCGCGCAGATCGTGCTCGATACGCGCGGCCATGGCCCGAGCATTGCCGGAGCCGACACCGTGCTCGATCTCGACCTGCTCAGGCTGGCCGCGGCACCGGAAATATTCGATGCCCATAGCCTGGACGTATTCGCCGAGAACCGCGCCTTGCTGGCCGCGCGCACCGGTCTCCAGGGGGAGGCGCTGCAGACTGAATTCATGCGCCGCCGCGCGGCGTTCCTGGGCAAGCTGGCGCAGCGCCCGCGACTTTTCCTGACCGACGCCTTTGCCGACTGCGAGGCGCCGGCGCGCGCCAGTATCGCCCGCATCTCCGGCGCCGCGGGCGCGTCCCGTGATTGACGTGCCGGCACGCGCGAGGGCCTTCGCCGAGGCCTGGCTCACGCCGGGCACGGCGCTGGGGTTGCTGGCGCTGTTCACGCTGGTGACGGTGCTGCTGCTGAGCCTGGTGCCGCTGCTGGTGGCGCTGTTGCGGCCGGTGGTGCGCTGGCTGGACCGGTGGCGCGTGTGGGGAGCCGGCGCACTGTCCGCGCGCGCGGCCGCACAGCCGCGCCGGCTGACTGCGCTCACGCTGCGCGTGCTCGAGCGCGACATGGCCGAACTGCTGGTGGTGCTGCTGGCCGGCGCTGTGCTGCTGGCCTGCGGCAGCGCCTTGTTCTGGCTGGCCGGCGAGGTCGCCGAAAGCGGGGGCGTGGTGCGCATCGACCAGATCGTGTTTGCATGGCTGCGTGCCCTGCGCACCGACTGGCTCGATATCGCAATGGTGGCAGTGACCGAACTGGGCGGCGCGCGCATTTCCCTGGCGGTGGGGGTGGCGGTGTTCGCGTGGCTGTGCTGGCGGCGCGCCTGGACGGTGGCCCTGTACTGGGCCGCCGCGCTGCTGGGTGCGCGCGCCTGCGTGATGGCGCTCAAGCTGGGTATGGCACGCATACGCCCGGCCAGCATCTACAGTGGCCTGGAATCGTATTCCTTCCCCAGTGGACACGCCACCAGCAGCATGGTCACCTATGGCTTCCTGGCCTTCCTGATGTGCCTGCGCCAGCCGTGGCGCGTGCGCATTCCGGTGCTGGCGCTGACCGTGGTGGCGGTGGCGGCGATCGGGGTATCGCGGCTGTACCTGGGCATGCACTGGCTGTCGGATGTCGCTGCAGGCTATGCGCTGGGGCTGGCATGGATCGCGCTGCTCGGCACGGCCTACCGCACACTGCATGTGCCGGCGCCGAAGGAATCGGTGGCGCCATGGCGGCTGGGCGCGGTGGCGGCGGCAGCGGTGGTGGTGGCGTTCAGCTATGTGGCGTGGTTCCGGCTGCCGGATACGCTGGAGCGCTATCGGCAGGCCATCGCGCCTACGCCAGCCGTGCTGGCGCTTCAGCTTCCGGCGCCTGCGGCAGGCGCGACACCAGCAGCTGGTCGATCTTGTGATGGTCGATGTCCAGCACTTCGAAGCGATAGCCTGCCACGGTGATCGACTCGGACTTCTTCGGGATGCGCTTGAGCGAATAGATCACCAGCCCGGCCGCGGTGTCGACATAGTCCTCGCCGGGCAGCGTGTCCAGATCCAGCGCCTTCTTCAGGTCCACCAGCGGGGTGAGGCCGTCGACCAGCCAGGAGCTGTCGTCGCGCCGCACGATCTGCTCGTCCTCGCTGGAATACAGGATGTCTCCCATCAGCGCGCCGACGATATCGTCCAGCGTGACGATGCCCACCACCAGCCCGTACTCGTTCATCACCACGGCAAAGTTCTGGTGCATCTCGCGGAAGCGCGTGAGCGCCTCGGACAGGGTCAGCGTGTCGGGGATCACCAGCACGTTCTTGTCGTGGTGGCGCCCGATATTGCCGATCGCGGCGGCACTTTCATCGGCCAGCAGCAGTTGCAGGATGTCCTTGGAATCGATATAGCCCTGCACGTCGTCGAGGTCGTGCCCGCACACCGGGTATTGCGCGTGCGGCTGGTTGACCAGCTTGCGGCGCACGCTGTCGGCGGGGTCGTCGAGACTCAGGTAGACCACGTCGTCGCGCGGCGTCATGATCGCGGTAATGCTCTTGAACTCGAGCTCGAACACGTTCTCGATCAGGTGGAGTTCATGCTTGTGCAGCACGCCGGCTTCGGCGCCGGCATCGACCATCGCGGCGATGTCCTCGGTGGTGATCTGGTCGACCGGCTTGGTCGGCAGGCGCAGCAGCCGCAGCGTGGCATCGGCGGCAGCGTTGAAGATCCACACCAGCGGCTTGAGCACGCGCAGCAGCGTCAGCATCGGGTCGATCACCGCCACCGCGCACCGCTCGGGGAAGGTCATGGCGATGCGCTTGGGGATCAGGTCGGCAAACTGGATGAACAGCAGCGTCACGATCAGGAACGAGCCGATATTGGCCACGCGCTGGGCGTGGACCACCTGCATATAGGGCGACAGCGTTTCCAGCAGCAGGTCCGACACATGCTTCTCACCCAGGATACCGGCCAGGATAGCCACGCTGTTGACGCCGATCTGCACGATCGTGAAGAAATTCCCGGGCTCTTCCTTGAGCCGCAGCACGCGCGTGGCGCGGCCGTCGCCGCGCTCCGACAGAACTTGCAGCTTGGTGCGGCGCGCGGCGGTCAGCGCGATCTCGGAGACCGAGAAAAAGGCGCTGACAAGGACAAGGGCGATCAGGGTCAGGACGAACATAGGCGGTTTGGCGCACGCAGGTTGTGCCTGCAGGCGGCTTGATGATGGTGCACGGCGCGCGCGGCTGTCAATCGCGGCTCCGGGGCGTGGCGTCAAAGCTGGCGGCTGGCGCTTCCAGCCGCTGTGGCAGCGTTGCGGCCAGTTCCCCGGCGGCCAGCGCAAACTGCGCGCGCAGGTCGTCGGCCAGGCTGGAGCCGGCGCGGTGGCTGGCGCGCAGCATCTGGATCTCGAACGGCAGCACCGGCGCCACGTCGTGCAGCGCGACCCGCTCCGGGCTGGCGCTAAGCGCGGTGTACTGGTCCAGCAGGGTCACGCCCAGCCCGGCATCGACCAGGGCCAGCGCCAGCGAATAGGTCTGCACCTCCAGCGTCGAGCGCGGCTCCAGCGCGTGCCGGGCCAGGGTCTGGCGCACCAGCAGCCCGAGCGAGCTGTTGTCGTCATAGCCGATGAAGGAGCGCTCCATCAGCCGCTGCATCGGCACCACCTGGCGGCGCCCGCCGGCGGGCAGCGGCTGGCCGCGCGGCACCGCCAGCAGCATGCGGCCGCTGGCCACCGGCTCGCTGGAAATGGCCTCGTGGCCCGGTGGCGCAAAGGCAAAGCCCAGGTCGATCTGGTTAGCCAGCAGCGCCCCGACGATCTCGTCGGTATGGTGGGTCAGCACCTGCACCTGCGTGTCCGGGTGGCGCGCGCAGAAGCGCCGCACCGCCGGCACCAGCAGCGGGTTGGCCAGGCTGGGGGTGGCGGCCACGCGCAGCCGCCCGGCGCCCTTGTGGCGCAGGCTTTCCGAGACCCGGCGCACGCGCTCGATCTCGCCATATAGCCTTTCGACATCGCCATAGAGCGCATTGGCCTCGGGCGTGGCCTGCAGCCGGCCGCGCACCCGCTCGAACAGGCGAAAGCCGAGCGAGGCCTCGGCATGCTGCAGCACGCGCGTGACCACCGGCTGGGACACGTGCAGCAGGCGCGCGGCCTCGCTGACGGTGCCCGTCAGCATCACGGCGCGGAAGACTTCAATCTGGCGCAAGCGCATGGCAATCCGGGAAGCGGGCAGGCATCCATAGCCTGATGACATATTCTGGCACGTATTCGCATTGGGCAATCCGCGCCGCCTGCACTACGCTTTGCCGGATCAGGACGAAGCAATCAAGGGATGGCAATGCAGGTAGTGATCGTGGGCGCCGGCGTGGTCGGCATGACGACGGCATGGCGCCTGGCCGAGGACGGCCACCAGGTGACGGTGCTGGAGCGCCACGACGGGCCGGCCGAAGAGACCAGCTTTGCCAATGGCGGGCAGCTAAGCTACAGCTATGTGGCGCCGCTGGCCGGGCCGGGCGTGATGGCCAAGGTGCCGGGCTGGCTGCTGCGGCGCGATTCGCCGATGCGCTTCCGGCCCGCGGCCGACCCGGCGCAGTGGCGCTGGCTGGCAGCCTTCATGGGCGCCTGCAACGCCGCCACCAGTGACGCCACCACGCGCAAGCTGCTGCGGCTGGGGTTCTATTCGCGCGACCTGATGCAGGCCTTTGTGGCCCGGCACCAGCATGATGATGTGGGCGCCGGCTTCGATTTTGCGCGGCGCGGCAAACTGGTTGTGCACCGCGATGCGGCGGCGTTCGACGCGGCCTGCCGGCTGCTGGACTACCAGGCCAGCCTGGGTTGCGAGCAGCAGGCGCTGGACCGCGATGCGTGCGTGGCGCTGGAGCCCGCGCTGGCCGGCATCCGCAACGAGATTGCCGGCGCCATCTACACGCCGAGCGAGGAAGTGGGCGACTGCCACCGCTTCTGCCTGTCGCTGGCACGGTTGCTGCAAGACGGGGCGCACGCCGGCGTGTCGATGCGCTTCGGCACCGTCGTGCAAGAGCTGGTGCAGCAGGGCGGGCGCGTGACCGGCGTGCGTACCGCCAGCGGCGTGGTGCCGGCCGACGTGGTGATCGTGGCCGGCGGCATCGGCAGCGTGCCGCTGCTGCGCCCGCTGGGCGTGCGGCCGATGCTGTGGCCGCTCAAGGGCTACAGCATCACGGTGCCACTGGCCAGCGGCGCGCGCGCGCCGCATATCAGCGTGACGGACTTTGCCAACAAGATCGTCTACGCGCGCATCGGCAATACCCTGCGGGTGGCGGGCATGGCCGACCTGGTGCGCGGCGGCACCCGCATCGACCCGGAGCGGGTCGGCACGCTGGTGGCACAGACACGCGCGCTGTTCGAGGGCATCGTGCCCGAGCTGCCGCTGGCGNCCGGGCCTGCCGCTGGCGCAGCTGCAGCCGTGGGCCGGCCTGCGCCCGGCCACGCCGGACGGCCTGCCGCTGGTGGGGCCGTCGCGGGTGTCCGGGCTATGGCTGAACCTGGGCCACGGCGCGCTCGGTTTTACGCTGGCGATGGGCAGCGCCGGCCTGCTGGCCGACCGGCTGGCAGGCCGCCGTCCGGCCATCGAAGCAGAGGATTTTGATGCTGCGCGCGCATAGTGCTGCCGCAGGCAAGTATTGGTTCATGCAGTACCCGTGCGTCCGCAATCCACGACGCCGTTCACGAAACATGCCTCAATGACCAAGCCCCACTACAAGGAGCGCCACATGAAATCACTGCACCCCCACCGATCCGCCACCCGCCACGCGCTTGCGGCCGCCGCGCTGCTGCTGGCCGCCGGCGCCGCCCATGCCGCCGATGGCGACACGCTGAAGAAGATCAAGGACAGCGGTGTGATCTCGCTTGGCTATCGTGAATCGTCGATCCCGTTCTCATACACCGACGGCAAGGAGGTCATGGGCTATTCGCACGAGATCCTGCTGCAGATCGTCGACAAGGTGAAGAGCGAACTGAAGATGCCCGGCCTGCAGGTGCGCCTGACCCCGATCACCTCGCAGAACCGCATCCCGCTGGTGCAGAACGGCACCATCGACATCGAATGCGGCAGCACCACCAACAACCTGGAGCGCCAGAAGCAGGTGGCGTTCTCCAACAGCATGTTCGTCTACGGCATCAAGATGCTGACCAAAAAGGATTCGGGCGTGAAGGAGTTCACCGACCTGAAGGACCGCAATGTGGTCACCACTGCCGGCACCACCGGCGAGCGCCTGCTGGTCAAGATGAACGGCGACAAGGCCATGAACATGAACCTGATCAGCACCAAGGACCACGGCCAGTCCTTCCTGATCCTGGAGACCGGCCGCGCCGCTGCCTTCGTCATGGACGAGCCGCTGCTGTACGGCGAGCGCACCAAGGCCAAGAGCGCGGGCGACTGGGTGGTGGTCGGCGCGCCGCTGCAGACCGAGAACTACGCCTGCATGTTCCGCAAGGACGATCCTTCGTTCAAGAAGCTGGCCGACGGCGTGATCGCAGACCTGCAGACCAGCGGCCGGGCCGAGAAGCTGTACAACAAGTGGTTCATGTCGCCGATCCCGCCGCGCGGCATCAACATGAACTACCCGCTGTCGGCCGACATGAAGGCGTTGTTCGCGGCGCCCAACGACAAGGCTTACCAGTAAGGGCAGGGCGCCGGCGCCGGGACGCATCAGGTCCGGCGGTTATTTAGCCATAATGAATCAATATTTTGCACTCGATAGTGTTTGCGGTAGTGTTGAGCCCGATATAGGCTCATAGCAGCACAACTGGCCAGCGGCCCTCAGAAGCGGCCTCCGGCGCTGTCTGCCCCCCACACTGCTTATCCGCTTCCACTGGAGAACATATGCGATCGATTCGTACTGGCTGGCTCAAATCCCTGCTGGCTGCCTCGCTGCTTGCCGGCGCCGGGCTGGCGTCCACCGCGGCGCAGGCCGCCGACCTGCTCGATACCGTCAAGCAGGCCGGCGTGCTCAAGATCGGCCTGGAGGGCACGTATCCGCCGTTCGGCTTCCGTGGCGCGAAGAACGAGCTGGAAGGGTTTGACGTGGACGTGGCGCGTGCGGTGGCGGGCAAGCTGGGCGTGAAGCCGGAGTTCGTCACCACCGAGTGGAGCGGCATCATTGCCGGCCTGCAGGCGGGCAAGTTCGACGTGATCGTCAACCAGGTCAACGTCACGCCTCAGCGCCAGCAAGTGCTGGACTTCTCCACGCCCTACGTCTACTCCGATGCGCAGCTGATCCAGCGCAAGGACGACAACCGCCAGTTCAAGTCGCTGGAAGACCTGAAGGGCCACAAGCTCGGCGTCAGCCTGGGCAGCAATTTCAACGACCTGGCCAAGTCGGTGCCGGGCATCGAGGTCAAGACCTATCCCGGCGCGCCTGAGTACCTGCGCGACCTGGCGGCACAGCGCGTCGACGCCGCGCTGAACGACCGGCTGATGGTCGCCTACCTGGTCAAGACCGCCAACCTGCCGCTGCGGCAGGGCGCAATCGTGGCGGGTGCCACCACGCAGGTGGCCATCCCGTTCCGCAAGGACAACCCCAAGTTCGCGCAGGCCATCAACCACGCGCTGGATGACCTGGGCAAGGACGGCACGCTTGGCAAGCTCTCGGTGAAGTGGTTCGGCACCGACGTGACCAGGCCCGCCGGTAAGCCAATCAAGTAAGCCAGTCAGGTAAGCCAGTCAGGTAAGCCGGCCAGCAAGCCGGGCGGTATCATGTCGCGGCGCCGCGGCCTGCATGGCTGCCGCGCCGCTTTCTTTTTCATTCTTCTGCCGCCGCCACGCCCATGTCCGCTCTCCAGCTTGTCACCAATTCCCTGCCAGTGCTGCTGCAGGGCACGCTGCTGACCATCAAATTCGCGTTATGGTCGATGGTGTTCGGGCTGATGCTGGGCACGGTGGTGGCGCTGATGGGCATCAGCCATAGCCGCGTGCTCAAGGCGGTGGCTCGCACCTACGTCAGCATCATGCGCGGCACGCCGCTGCTGGTGCAGATCTTTGTTGTCTACTACGGGCTGCCGGGCGTCGGCATCGCGCTGGAGCCCACGCCCGCGGGCGTGCTGACGCTGAGCCTGAACGTCGGCGCCTACCTGTCCGAGAGCATGCGCGGGGCCATCCTGGGCGTGTCGCGCGGCCAATGGCTGGCAGCCTACAGCCTGGGCCTGACGCCGGCGCAGGCACTGCGCTACGTGATCGGCCCGCAGGCGCTGCGGCTGGCGGTGCCAAGCCTGTCCAACAGCCTGATCAGCCTGATCAAGGACACCTCGCTGGTATCGGTCATCACCGTGACCGAGCTGCTGCGCACGGCGCAGGAGGTGATCGCGGCGACTTACCAGCCGTTGCCGCTGTACCTGGCAGTGGCGGCGATCTACTGGGTGCTGAGCACGGGGCTGTCGGGCGTGCAGCATATGCTGGAGCGGCGCTTGTCGCTGCCCGGGCGCCACTGATCGGCGCCGTAAAGTAAAAGGCCAGCTCCGCGGAGCTGGCCTTTTACTTATCGCCGGGCCGGTCAGCCCTGTGCGATGCGGCTGGCGATATGCCCCAGCGCCTCTTCCACCTGGTCCACCAGGACCAGGCACAGGTCGCCCGGCTGCAGGTGCGACAGCGCGGTATCGATGGCAACGAACTCGCCACGGATCTCCTCGACCTGGTTCGCGCGTTGCGCGCCCTGCAGGCCTTCGCGCAGCAGCGCCAGCACTTCGCCGTCGGCGCGGCCGCGCTGGCACTGGTCCTGGTACAGGATGACTTCATCGAACACGCCGCCCAGGATCTGGGTCTGGCGGCGGATGTCGTCGTCGCGTCGGTCGCCCGCGCCGCTGATCACCACCACGCGCCGTTTGGCGGGGATGGTCTCGACCGCGTTGCACAGCGCCAGGATGGCATCCGGGTTGTGGCCGTAGTCGGCGATCAGCGTGGCGCCGCGGTAGTCGAACACGTTGAAGCGTCCCGGGGCGGTCTGCGCGTCGTTGACGAAGGTGGCCAGGCCGCGGCGGATGATCGACCAGTCGATGCCGAGCGCCCACGCGGCCGCGATCGACGACATTGCGTTATCGACCTGGAAGCCGATGGTGCCGTTACGCGTCAGCGGGATCTCGGCCAGTGCGATGCGCACTTCGGTATCGCCTTCGGATACGACGATGTCGGCGCCGTCCACGAACACCACGCGCTTGCCCTGCGCGCGGTGCGTGGCCATGGCCGGCTGGTTGGGATCGTGCGCGAAGAAGGTGACGCTGCCGGGGCAGGCGTCGGCCATGCGCACCACCATCGGGTCGGCCGCGTTCAGGACCGCCATGCCGTGCGGCGCGACGTTCTGCACGATCACGCTCTTGAGCACCGCCAGGTCTTCCACCGAGTTGATGTAGGACAGGCCCAGGTGGTCGCCTTCGCCCACGTTGGTCACCACCGCCACGTCGCAGCGGTCGAATGCCAGGCCTTCGCGCAGCAGGCCGCCGCGCGCGGTTTCAAACACGGCGGCGTCCACGTCCGGGTGCAGCAGCACGTTGCGCGCGCTGCGCGGGCCGCTGCAGTCGCCGGTGTCGATGCGCTCGCCCTGGATATACACGCCGTCGGTGCCGGTCATGCCCATGCGCAGGCCGCTGGTGGCCATGATGTGGGTGATCAGCCGTACCGTGGTGGTCTTGCCGTTGGTGCCGGACACGGCCACCACCGGGATGCGGCCATCGTCGCCATCGGAGAACATGGTCGAGACAATGGCTTCGCCAACCGCGCGGCCCTTGCCGTATGACGGCTGCAGGTGCATGCGCAGGCCCGGCGCGGCGTTGACTTCGACGATGCCGCCGGCCTGTTCCTCGAACGGCTTGAGCATGGTCTCGCACACGGCGTCGACGCCGGCAATGTCCAGGCCCACCATCTGCGCTGCCGCCACGGCGCGCGCGGCGATGTCCGGGTGGACGTCGTCGGTCACGTCGGTGGCGCTGCCGCCGGTGGACAGGTTGGCGTTGTTGCGCAACACCACGCGCGTGCCGTTGGCCGGCACGGAATCGGCGGTCAGGTTCTGCTTGGCCAGCGTGGCCAGCGCGATGTCGTCAAAGCGGATCTTGGTCAGCGAGGTCGCATGGCCTTCGCCGCGGCGCGGGTCGCGGTTCACTTCCTCGACCAGCTGGCGCACGGTATGCACGCCGTCGCCGATGACCTGCGGCGGATCGCGGCGCGCGGCCGCCACCAGCTGCTTGCCGACTACCAGCAGGCGGAAGTCATGGCCCGGGATATAGCGCTCGACGATCACGTCCGAGCTGATGTCCGAGGCGACCTCGTAGGCCGTCATCACTTCCTCGCGGGTGCGGATGCGCACCGCCACGCCCTTGCCCTGGTTGCCGTCGCGCGGCTTGACCACCACCGGGGCGTCGATTTCCTGCGCTGCGGCCCAGGCCTCTTCGGCGCTGCGCACCGAGCGGCCCAGCGGCACCGGCACGCCGGCGGCGTGCAGCAGGGTCTTGGTCAGGTCCTTGTCCTGCGCGATCGATTCGGCCACGGCGCTGGTGCGGTCGGTCTCGGCGGCCTGGATGCGGCGCTGCTTGCTGCCCCAGCCGAACTGCACCATCGAGCCCTGCGTCAGGCGCCGGTAGGGGATGCCGCGCGCCACGGCGGCGTAGACGATGGAGCCGGTGCTGGGCCCCAGGCGCACGTCTTCGTCCAGCTCGCGCAGGCGGTGCAGCGCGTCGGCGAGGTCGAACGGGGTGTCGTTGCGCGCGGCGCGGCACAGGGACTCGGCCAGTTCGAACGCGAGCCGGCCGACTTCTTCCTCGCTGTATTGCACGATCACCTGGTAGGTGCCAGGCTCGACCGTCTGAGCGGTGCGGCTGAAGGTGACCGGGCAGCCGGCGGCGGCCTGCAGGCGCAGCGCGGTCACTTCCAGCACGTGGGCCAGCGACAGCTCGCCCGATTCCTCGTCCGGGCGCAGCGGCCCGATCTCAGGAAAACGGGCGCGCAGCCGGTCTTCAAAACCGGGCAGCGCCGACAGCATGTTGGTGGCATCCTGGCAGGCCACGATCGCCTCGATGGCGGTGTGGCGGCACCACAGGTTCGGGCCCCGCAGGGCCCGGATACGTGAGACTTCCATAGAACGGTTTCCGTGTCTTCTATGCGCGGTTGAGCTTGGGGCCGCGTCAGGCGCGGCGCGCAGGCTGGCCCATCCAGTGGTGCACCAGGTCGACGGTGGCGCCGGTGGCGGCCTCGTCGCACTGCAGTACCAGCAGGTCGCCCGGCACCAGCTGGTTCAGGGCGGTTTCAATGGCGCTGGCACGCGTGCCTTCGTCGATGATCTTGGTCACGCGCCGGCCTTCGTACAGGCCCTGCTTGAGCAGCGCGCGCGCCTCGGCATCGGGCAGGGCGCGCTTGACGCTGCGGTCCTCGCACAGGAAGACGCGGTCGAAATGCTGCCCCAGCGCCATGCCCTGGCGCACCAGGTCTTCGTCGCGGCGCTGCACGCCGGCGCCGTAGACCACCATGCGGCGCTCGGCCGGGAAGCGGTCCAGCGCGGTCGCCAGCGCTTCCAGCGCGGGCGCGTTGTGGGCGTCGTCAATCACCACGGTGGCGCCGTTGCGCTCGAACAGCGTGAAGCGGCCCGGCACGTCGACCTGGCCGACATCGAAGGTCACCACGCCGGCGCGGATCAGGTCGTTGGAAATGCCCAGCGCCCAGCCCGCGGCCACGGCCGCCAGCACGTTCTCGACCTGGAACGCGACGCGCCCGGCATAGGTCAGCGGCACCGCGGCCACGTCCACCAGCGCGGTTTCGCTGCTGCCGGTGGCCAGCACGATCTTGCCTTCGCGCAGGTACACCGCGCGCTTGCCGGCGGCACGGTGCGACACGATCGCGGGCAGCTCCGGCGTCAGGCCGAAGAAGATCACGTCGCCGTCGCACAGCCCGGCCATCTCCACCAGGCGTTCGTCGCGCGCGTTGAGCACGGCCGCGCCGGTCTCCAGCACCACGTCTACCTGCGTGCGCAGCACGTTGTACATGCGGTCCTCGTCCTCGACGTAGTAGTCGCCGAGGTGGTCGGGCTGGTCGAAATTGGTGACCACGCCGACCTGGCAGCGGTCATAGACCAGGCCTTCGGAGAGGATGCTGCCGCTGTCGTTCTCGAACACGGCGGCCTCGACCGCGCGGTTCATCAGGATGCGATGGCCCGATTCCCAGTTGGCGCGGTCGCCGCTTTCAACCTGGCGGCGGTCCAGGAACAGCCCGTCGCTGCAGGCCAGGCCGGTATGCTTGCCCGACAGCTGCAGCAGGCGCGCCACCAGGCGCGCGACCACGGTCTTGCCGTTGGTGCCGGTCACACCCACCACCGGGATGCGGCCCTGGTCGTCATCGGACTCAGGGAACAGGTGGTTGACGATGGCGCGGCCCACCGGGCGCGGCGTGCCTTCGGCCGGCTTGATATGCATCAGCAGGCCGGGGCCGGCGTTGACTTCGACGATGGCGCCGCGTTGGTCGGCCAGCGGGCGCGAGATGTCCTCGGCCACCAGGTCCACGCCGGCGATGTCCAGCCCGACCACGCGCGCGGCCAGCGCCGCATGCGCGGCGACGCTCGGGTGCACGCGGTCGGTGACATCGAAGGCGACGTTGCCGTTGCGCTGGATCAGCACGGTGCGGCCTTCGGGCGGGACCGAGCTGGCGTCCATGCCCTGGCGCTTCAGTTCCAGGCGCGCGGCCGAGTCCAGCCGCACGCGGTTCAGCGGATGGTCCTCGGTGGTGCCGCGGCGCGGATCGGAATTGATCTGCAGCTCGATCAGCTCGTCGATGGTGGACTTGCCGTCGCCGACCACGCTCGCGGTCTCGCCCATGGCTGCGGCCACCAGGCGGCCGCCCACCACCAGCAGGCGGTGCTCGTTGCCGGGGATAAAGCGCTCGACGATGACGCCGTTGCCTTCGTCGATGGCCACGCCGTAGGCGGTCTCGACTTCCTCGCGGGTCATCAGGTTGGTGAACACGCCGCGGCCGTGGTTGCCGTCATAGGGCTTGACCACCACCGGCACGCCGATGTCCTCGGCGGCGTCCCAGGCGTCTGCCGGGGAATCGACCATGCGGCCCTCGGGGACCGGCACGCCGCAGGATTCCAGCAGGCTCTTGGTCAGGTCCTTGTCGCGCGAGATACTTTCGCCGATGGCGCTGGTGCGGTCGGTCTCGGCGGTCCAGATGCGGCGCTGGCGCGCGCCGTAGCCCAGCTGCACCAGGTTGCCGTCCGACAGGCGGATCGCCGGGATGTCGCGGTCGTCCGCGGCATCGACGATGCAGGCGGTGCTGGGGCCCAGGCAATGCTCGTCCACCAGGCGGCGCAGGTTGTCCACGGCGGCGGGGACGTCGAAGGGACGGTCCTCGATCGCGGCCATGACCAGGTCGCGGGCGGTGAACAGGGCGACGCGGGTGACTTCCTCGTGCCAGGCGCGCACGATCACCTTGTAGACGCCGCGCACCGGGGTCTCGCGCGCCTTGCCGAAGCCGCCGGGCATGCCCGCCAGGTTCTGCAGCTCAAGCGTCACGTGTTCCAGGATATGGCCGGGCCAGGTGCCTTCCTTCAGGCGCTGCAGGAAGCCGCCGTGCTCGCCGATACTGCAGCGATGCTCGACCAGCGACGGCAGCCAGGCCGACAGGCGCTCGTAGAACCCCGGAATCGTGTTGGAGGGAAAGTCCTCCAGTTCCCCGATATCGACCCATGCCTCCAGAACGGGCCGATATGTCCACATATTCGGGCCGCGCAGCGACATGACATCGAAAATCTCAATGTCCTTCTTTTTCATTGAATTAGCTTGAGGCAGTGGGCGGAACCGCCCGAGAAATGGAAGCCTAACCTTTCAGTAACGTTACAGCACAGAGCGGGTTGACTTTCTTCGTGTAAAAGTGATTGTGCAGTGCATCATGAGTACCCGCGCGTTCGTCGTTATGTATACTGCGGGCGAATTCGCGGGCCGCCAGAGCGTGCCCGGCCTAAATTTGTTTCAAGTTATGTCCGTACCCCTGGACGCACGCCGCGCCATCCATGACCCAGTCCTCCCTGCCTGTCCCTACCGCCCCTGCTGCCGACGAGCCCTGGCGGGCTGAATCCGGATCGTGGCTCCGACCCGGCGAGACCGTCCTGGCCGGACTGGCTCTGGACCTCGACGCGAAGCTGCATTTTACCCAAGGGTGGCTGGTTGTGACCGACCAGCGCATCGTTGCCCGGGCTCCCGGTGAAAAAAATGTGCGGGAATGGAACATCGGGCCCGCGCTGCGCCTGTCGCACACCGACCACGCGGGTGTCGGCGCGCTGGAACTGAGCGCTCCGGAAGGCCGGCTGGCCAGCTGGCGATATACGCTTGGTTACAATCCGGCCGCGCTGCGGCTGGCCGACCAGTTCGAAGCCCAGCGCGACGCCGCCGGCGCGCGTCCGGCCGGCGAGGCGGGCGAGGTGCTGTGCCCGACCTGCAAGGCGCCGCTGCCGCCGGACGAGGAGCAGTGCCCCCAATGCAGCCGGGAGCTGGAAACCCCGCCGTCGACCTGGGCGCTGCTGCGCCTGTGGCGCTTTGCCCGGCCTTACCAGTGGCAGCTGCTGGCGGGCTTCCTGCTGACGCTGCTGTCCACTGCGGCCACGCTGGTGCCGCCGTACCTGACCATGCCGCTGATGGACAAGGTGCTGATCCCGTTCCAGAACGGCGTGCCGATCGACTACGACCTGGTGCGCCTGTACCTGGCGGGATTGCTGGGCGCGGCGCTGGTGGCCTGGTCGCTGGGGTGGGCGCGGACCTACCTGCTGGCGCGCGTATCGGAGCGCATTGGTGCCGATCTGCGTACTACTACCTACGAACACCTGCTAAAGCTGTCGCTGGAATACTTCGGCGGCAAGCGCACCGGCGACCTGATGGCACGCATCGGCTCGGAAAGCGACCGCATCTGCGTCTTCCTGTCGCTGCACCTGCTGGACTTTGCCACCGACGTGCTGATGATCGTCATGACGGCGGTGATCCTGGTGTCGATCAACCCGTGGCTGGCATTGGTCACACTGGTGCCGTTGCCCTTTATCGCCTGGATGATCCACCTGGTGCGCGACCGCTTGCGCCACGGCTTCGAGAAGATCGACCGGATCTGGTCCGAAATCACCAATGTGCTGGCCGATACCATTCCCGGCATCCGCGTGGTCAAGGCCTTTGCCCAGGAAAAGCGTGAGGTGTCGCGCTTCCGCGAGGCCAACAAGCACAACCTGGCGATCAATGACCGCGTCAACGCGGTTTGGTCGCTGTTCACGCCTACGGTGACCCTGCTGACCGAGATCGGCCTGCTGATCGTGTGGGTGTTCGGCATCTGGCAGGTGTCGCACAGCGCCATCACGGTGGGTGTGCTGGTGGCGTTCCTGACCTATATCAGCCGCTTCTATACCCGGCTGGATTCGATGAGCCGGATCGTCTCGGTGACGCAGAAGGCCGCGGCCGGCGCCAAGCGCATCTTCGACATCCTCGACCATGTGTCAAGCGTGCCGGAGCCGGTGCGCCCGGCGAAGCTGGACAAGGTCGAAGGCGCCATCGACATGAGCGACCTGGGCTTCCGCTACGGCAACCGCGCGGTGATCCGCGGGCTGAACCTGTCGATCGAGCCGGGCGAGATGATTGGCCTGGTGGGACACAGTGGCTCGGGCAAGAGCACGCTGGTCAACCTGATCTGCCGTTTCTACGATGTTTCCGAGGGCGCGATCCGCGTCGACGGCGTCGATATCCGCTCGCTGCCGGTGTCGGAGTACCGCCGCCATATCGGCCTGGTGCTGCAGGAGCCGTTCCTGTTCTTCGGCACGATTGCAGACAACATTGCCTACGGCAAGCCCGACGCCACGCGCGAAGAAATCATCGCCGCCGCGCGCGCCGCGCATGCGCACGAGTTCATCCTGCGCCTGCCGCACGGCTATGACTCGCTGGTCGGTGAGCGTGGCCAGGCGCTGTCAGGCGGCGAGCGCCAGCGCATCTCGATCGCGCGCGCGCTGCTGATCAACCCGCGCATCCTGATCATGGACGAGGCCACCTCGTCGGTCGACACCGCCACCGAGAAGGAAATCCAGAAGGCGCTCGACAACCTGGTGCAGGGCCGCACCACCATCGCCATCGCGCACCGCTTGTCGACGCTGCGCAAGGCCGACCGGCTGGTGGTGATGGAGCGCGGCCAGATCGTCGAAGTCGGCAGCCATGATGAACTGCTGTTGCGCGAAGGCGCGTACTACAAGCTGTACCAGGCGCAGGCGCGCAATGTCGACACCGAGGACGGCGACGGCGAAGACGAAGCGATCGAAACGCCGGAGGCCGCCAATGCCCAATGACATCCCCGCCACCACGCGGACGCCCATGTTTACGCTAGATCGCAATCGTTTTGGCCGCCTGGTCCTGATCGCCGAGGACGGCACTGTTCACGAAGGCGTGGTGCCGGTGCGCGCTTTCCCGATTTCCGCGCCGCAGGGCGGCATCGGCCTGATGAGCACCGACGGGCATGAGGTGGTGTGGATTCCGCGGCTGGAGGATGTGCCGCAGGCAGAGCGCGACATGATCGAAGCGGAACTCGCCTCGCGCGAGTTCATGCCGGAGATCCAGCGCATCGTCAGCGTGTCGACCTACGCCACGCCCAGCGTGTGGACGGTGCAGACCGATCGCGGCCAGACCGAACTGGTGTTGCGCGGCGAAGAGGCGATCCGGCGCCTGGCCGGCAGCACGCTGCTGATATCGGACACGCACGGCATCCACTACCTGATCCGCGACCTGATGGCGCTGGACAAGCACAGCCGCAAGATCCTCGACCGCTTCCTCTGAGGCGTCGCTGGCGACGCTGAAACCCGGGCCGGAGCTCTGCCGGCCGGTGTCCTAGTGCAGCATCTCGGACGCGTCGTCTTCGTCGTCCCAGTCATCGTGCATGACCGGCACGTCAGGCGCCATGTCGAACACCATCGAGTGGTAGCGCACGCTGAACCACTCACGGAACATCTGCAGTGACAGTTCCTCGGGCCACATCGAGTCGTCGAACCACTCTCCCAGCATGAATTCAAAGAACTCCTGCCAGCGCTTCTCGACCCAGCGCATGGCATTGTCGTGCGTATCGGCGAGTTCTTCGGGCAGCAGGAACACGCTCTGGTCCTCGCGCACCTGCTCTAGCGTGAGGCCGGCCACCGGCTGGGGGTCGACCGCCTGGATCCAGTCCAGGAACGGCTGTTCCGGGACCAGGGCGACCATGGAACGGTTGATGGTGAAGCGGGGATGGTCAGACATGGCGAAAGCCTTCAAGGACTGCAGCCGCCTATTGTAGTCCTTCGCCGTGCGGCTTCCCTGCGCGCTACTGATAATCCATGGTAAAGATCATCGCGCTCGACACCGTCCCCGGGGAGGGTGTGCCACCCAGGCCGATGTATCGCGCGCCGAAGCGGTATGTGGCGGGGACGTTGGCCGTGATGTTGCCCATCGCATTGCGCACCTGCAATGGAACGGGCGCGGTGCCGCTCGCATTGACGATCTGCACGCCTGCGCCGCTGGCCATGCCGCCCGTCCCGGCATTGACAATGCCAAGGATGCCATTCGCGGCCGAGGCTACCGGCGTGCCTATGGCCCCGTCCAGTGTCATGCCAACAATTGCCGCGCCACTGCAGGTCAACTGGATGGCGAAGGGCGTATTGCCGCCCGTGCCCTGGTTGGCGAGCGTCTTGGCGCTGATTGCAGGCAGGTTGACCACGGGGGGGTAGTTGGTGTTGCAGGCAATTTCCCGCGGGGTCACGTTGCCGCTGAAGCCGATGTAGTTGTTGACGCCACCCAGTCCCCCTGCCGTGCTGCCCTTGTGGACGCCGAAGCCGAACCGGGTCTGGGTGGGGTCAAGGTTGCCTGAGGTGATCGGCCCGGTCTTCACGAATTCCACCGATACCGACACCGAATAGTTCAGGTTGGCGTCGAGGTTGCCAAGGTTTGCACTGAGGGTATTGCAGTTCACGCCGGCCGCGTTGGTCATGGGCTGACCCGCTGCATTGCGCAGCGGGATGCCGATGCCGGCGGCACCGGTGGAGTAGACGCCGGGCATGACTTCAGTGCCGCTGCCGTAGTAGCAGGAGATGATGGGAGCGCCGGCCACCACGTACGGCGGCACGTTGGCACAGGTGCCGCTGAATGAGTAGTAGTGCACCGTTCCGGGAATGGTGCTGCCAACGGCAAGGTTGGCGGCGACTGCCATGTTGCTGAGTGCCTGCAGATATGGCATCGCCGGCGTGGAACTGCAGGCTGCATGGGCGAAATGCGGGGCGGCAAGGCATGCAAGTACCACCAGCCAGTGGCGCAGGGTGCTGATTAGTTGTTTTCCGTTCATAGCAGGGCTCGCCGTGATGGCATGTGCGGCGTGCACGAACGGCCAGGTTGTGGGCCGGCCCTCCGGCATGCCGGTTGAAGTTGCGCTACTACGATAGGTCTGGCGCATTCCGGCGGCCATAAGGCTTGCCTTAAACCTGGGTCAGAGATTTCATTCCACCGAAACAGAAGAGCTGCCCAACAGCCCCTTGATCCACACCATGCCGCAAGGCGCTGTGATCAGGGCTTCTTTCACTTTCGTCCAGCCATTGAGGAAAACGACAAGCGCATTGCCGCCGGTTGCTGGCTATAGTCTGCGGGGGGATGCAGGCAGGCCATGCTGTTCGATGAGTGCAAGGCATGAATCGATTCTTGCCTGTCATGAATCGGGCGCCTGCCAACAAGGCAAGGGCCCGGCAAGGAGAAGTCATGGATACGTATGTCGACCTGCAGCGGGCCATACTGAACAACATACCCGACCAGGCCTGGCTGAAGGACGCCGGCTCCCGCTACGTGCTGGTCAATGACGCCTTCATGGCCGCATGCGGGCGGTCCGAGGCCGAGATCCTGGGCAGCACGCCGGACAAGGTGTGGTCGGAGGAATGGGGGCGGGTCTACCTGGGCACCGACAAGGCCGTGGTGGCCAGCGGCATCCGCCGGCGCTATGAGGAATGCCGTCAAGGCCAGGACGGCAGCCTGCGCTGGTTCGATACCATCAAGATGCCGATTCGGGGCCAGGACGGCGCGGTCGTCGGCACGGTCGGCATCTCGCGCGACATTACCGACCGCAAGCGCTCCGAGCAGGAGTTGCTGGATTCGCGCGCGCAGCTGCGTGAGCTGTCCGCCTACCTGCAGTCCGTGCGCGAGGCGGAGCGCTCACGGATCTCACGCGAGCTGCACGATGAGCTGGGCCAGTCCCTGACGGCATTGCGCCTGGGCCTCAGCTTTATCGAAGCGCAGCAGGGCCCCGATGCCGACGACGCGTGCCGCAAGCATTTGCAGATGCTCAAGCAGATCGCGGATTCGACCGTGGACGCGGTGCAGCGCATCGCGGCAGACCTGCGCCCGCCGCTGCTGGATGAGCTGGGGCTGACCGCTGCGATCGAGTGGCTGGCCGAGTCTTTTTCCGAGCGCGGCGGCATCGTCTGCGAGCTGGCGCTGCAGCCCGTCGGCGAGCTCAGCGCCGAACTCAGCACCGCGGTCTTTCGCATCGCGCAGGAAGCGCTGACCAATGCCTGCCGCCATGGCCGCGCCGATCGCGTGCGGGTGGAACTGAGCGAGGCCGGCGGAACCTTGCGGCTGGTGGTTGCCGACAACGGCCGCGGCATCGATGCGTCCAGGGCCGGGCATCGCCGCAGCCTGGGTTTGCTGGGGATGCGCGAGCGTGCGCTGATGCTGGGCGGCAAGCTGACGGTAACCAGCGAGAAGGGCGGCGGCACCCGGGTCGAGGCGCAGATCCCCAATGCCGGCGCCGCTGGCAACGGAGGCGCAAGATGATCCGCCTGATGCTTGCCGACGACCACACCATCATCCGCGACGGGCTCAAGAAGATCTTCTCCACCGTGCCCGACATGCAGGTGGTGGCCGAAGCCGCCGACGGCTGCGAGGTGTTGGCGCTGCTGCGCGCGCAGCCGCCGGACGTGCTGCTGCTGGACATGTCGATGCCGGGGCGCAGCGGCATCCTGCTGATCCAGCAGATACGGGCCAGCCATCCGGAGCTGCCGATCCTGGTGCTGAGCATGTACCGCGAGTCGCAATATGCGGTGCAGGCTATCCGCGCGGGCGCGGCGGGCTACCTGACCAAGAATGTCGAGTCCGACCAGCTGCTCGGTGCCATCCGCAAGGTGGCGCGCGGCGGTACCGCGGTCTCGCCGGCGATTGCCGACAAGCTTGTCAGCCAGGCGCGGCAGCCCGATGCCATGTTGCCGCATGCGCGCCTGACGGCGCGTGAACTGCAGGTGTTCCAGATGCTGGCCGAGGGGCAGGGCATCAACGAGATCGCCGCGGCGCTGTCGCTCAGCGCCAAGACGGTGAGCACCCACAAGGCCAATATCCTCGGCAAGATGGATATCGCTTCGACCGCCGGGCTGGTGCACTACGCCATCCGCCACGGCCTGCTCGCCGAAGCCGGGGACGCCGCCTAGCCTGCTGCGGTGCGTCTAGGAAAATCCTTAGATCGAATTCAGCCGATCCTGATGCAGTGATGCCGCCCCGGCACCTACGCTTCAGGTCGCGAAGCCCTGACTTCGCCTGCATCACAAGACCTGAGGAGACAAGCCATGCAGCTGGATCTGCTGATCCGGGACGCCTGCGTTCGCGACGACGCGCCCCTGACCGATATCGCCATCCGCGACGGCCGCATCGCCGCCATCGAGCCCGGCATCGACGTGCCGGCGCATGAAGTGATCGAGGCCGGCGGCCGCGCGGTCATCCCGGGGCTGGTCGAAGCGCACCTGCACCTGGACAAGGCACTGCTGCACCGCCGCCTGCCGGCGCGCTTCGGCACGCTGGACGAAGCCATCCGCGTCACCGGCATCCTGAAAAGCAGGCAGCAGCGCCAGGATGTGCTGGACCGCTCGCGCCAGGTGCTGGACATGGCGGTCAGGAACGGCACGGTGGCGATCCGCGCGCATCCCGATGTCGACCTGATCCAGGGGCTGATCGGGGTGGAGACGCTGCTTGAGCTGAAATCGGAGTACCACGACCTGCTCGACCTGCAGATCGTGGCCTTCCCGCAAGAGGGCATCCTGAAATCGCAGGGCACCCGCGAGCTGCTGACAGAGGCCATGGACATGGGCGCCGATGTGGTCGGCGGCTGCCCGTACAACGAGCTGAGCTGGGCCGACACCATGCGCCATATCGACATGGTCTTCGAACTGGCGCAGCGCTATGACGCGCCGGTCGACATGCATGCCGATTTTGCCGACGACACCGGCGACCAGCGCTTTGCCGCAGTGTCATATATCGCGCAGAAGACCATCGAAGCCGGCTACCAGGGGCGCGTGTCGCTGGGCCATGTCACGAGCCTGGGCGCGCTTGACGCGGCGCAGCTGCAGCCGCTGATCGAGCAGATCCGCGAGGCCGGCATCAGCATCGTCACGCTGCCCGCCACCGATCTCTATCTCGGCGGCCGCAAGGACGTCCAGAACCAGCGCCGCGGGCTGGCACCGGTAAAGGCCCTGCACAGCGGCGGGGTCAATGTGGCGTATTCCTCGAACAATATCCGCAATGCCTTCACGCCGTTCGGCAAGGCCGACATGCTGCAGATCGGCAACATGCTGGCGCACGTGGCCCAGTTCGGCGTGCCCGAGCACCAGCTCGCGGTGCTCGACATGGGCACGCACAACGCCGCGCGCGCGATCGGCCTGCACGACACCTATGGCCTCAAGGTCGGGCGCCAGGCTGACCTGGTCGTGCTCGATACCTTCCAGGTGGCCGATGCGCTGATCGACATCCCGCCGCGGCTATGGGTGGTCAAGCGCGGCAAGATCACCGTCGTCACGCAGCATCGCTGCGAGATTCATCGGCACCGGTGCTGCCCACACTGACCGCAATGCCTGTTCCCCGTCCATCAAGGAGTCGATCATGAGAAAGCTGCCTGCCGAAGTCGTGGCCTCACTGCTTGCCATCACCACCGTTCCCATCGCCGCGCATGCCTCGCACCTGCCGCCATGGGCCATTTTTATCAGCTGGGCCGCGACCTTTGCCATGGGCGGCCCCACGCCGGAGAACCTGAAGAAGATCTGGCCGACGCTGCCGGTGGGCTCGCTCTTTGCCTTTGTCATCGTGCTTTGCTTCCGCCAGGCAGCCGAGCAGTTCTCCGGGCCTGCGCTGATCGTGGCGGAGATGGTGATCCTGTTCACGCTCAACGCTTCGATGATGTACCTCGCACGCGTGTTCGTCACGCTGCGCTTCATCCCCGGCATGTTCTTTGGCTTTGCCTCGTATTTTGCAACGCTGTTCGGCGGCTTCGGCCCGGTGCCGGGCGATCCCGTTGTCGCGCTCGGCGCGGTGATCGCCATGAATGCGCTCGGACCGGCCTATGCCTGGATCAAGCATCACTACGCCGCGCCGGAATCCGTTGCCGAACGCCCATGGCAGGGCTGGAAGACCGAGACCTGAGCCGACGCGTCCTGCCGGGTCTGCGTGCAAGGTGCAGCATGACCCGGCGCCATCATCGAATCGTTATCGCGGCTGCCAGCGTGGGCCGGCCGCCGCGTATCCGGGGGGGAGAAGTGGGTATGGAATTTCTGGGTGAAGTGGATCCTTGCGGCACCGGCACGTCGCGCCGGGCATTCCTGGCCGGCTCGGCCGCGCTGGCGGGCAGCACCGTATTGCCTGCCGTCGGCCAGGAACTGGCGCAGGAGCAGGCGCAATCCGGGCGCGCGGGGCTGGCGCATTCGTCCGCGGGCATGGTCACCAGCCCGCATGGACTGGCCAGCCAGGCGGGGCTGGAGGTATTGAAGGCCGGGGGCAACGCGATCGAGGCGGCGATTGCCATCGGCGCGGTGCTGAGCGTGACATACCCGCACTTTACCGGCCTGGGGGGCGACGCCTTCCTGGTGGTCAGCGACCGCGGCGGCAATGTGCGCACGTTCTCCGGCATCGGCCAGGCGGCGTCCGAGACCTCGGGCTATGCCGGCACCATTCCGCTGCGGGGCCCGGCAGCGGCCCTCACTGCCGCCGCCACCGTTGCGATCTGGGACCGCGCCTTTGCCTTCAGCCGGGACCAGTGGGGCGGGACGCAGTCGTGGTCGGCGTTGCTGGCGCGGGCCACCGAGTACGCCGCCAACGGATTCCCGGTCACGCCGTCGCAGTGCTTCTGGCAGGAGTTCCGCTCGGCGGACCTGTCAGGCTGGGATGGCTTCGGACAAGTCTTCATGCCGGACGGGCGCATGCCCAGGCCCGGCGAAATGTTCCGCCAGCCCGAACTGGCCCGCACCCTGGACCGGGTGGCGACACAGGGCGGGCGCGAATTCTACGAGGGCGACCTCGCCGGCCGCCTTGCCGCCGGGCTGGCCAAGGCCGGCTCGCCGTTGCGCGAACAGGACCTGGCGCGCTGCCAGGCGCGCGAAGAAGTGCCGCTGCGCGTCGCCTACCGCGACGGCGAACTGCTCGGCCTGCGTCCGCCCACGCAAGGCGTGACCACGCTGGAGATCATGGGCATCCTCGATCGGTTCGATCTGTCCGGCATCCCGGAAGGCAGCGCGGACTATTACCACCTGCTGGTCGAGGCGGTGAAGCTGGCGTTCCTGGACCGCAACCGCTACGTCGCCGATCCCGATTTTGTCGACGTGCCGCTTGACCGGCTGTTGTCCAGGTCCAATCTCGACGCCCACGCGCGCCGCATCCGCATGGACCGCGCCATGGCGTGGCCGCATGTGTTCAAGCCCGGCGACACCGTCTACATCGGCGCCGCCGACCGCGAGGGCCGCTGCGTGAGCATGCTGCAGACCGTCTATTTCGACTGGGGCAGCGGCCTTGTGGTCGGCGACACGGGGGTGCTCTGGCACAACCGCGGCGCATCGTTCAGCCTCGATCCCGCCAGCCCCAACGTGCTGCGCGGCGGCAAGCGGCCATTCCATACCCTCAACCCCGGCATCTACCGGAAGCAGGGCCGGCCGCACCTGCTGTACGGCACGCAAGGCGCCGACGGCCAGCCGCAGACACTGGCCGCGGTGCTGACACGGATGATCGACTACGGCATGGATCCGCTGACGGCACTGCGCCGCCCGCGCTTCCTGCTGGGCAAGACCTTCTCGGACAGCCGCGACAGCCTCAAGCTGGAACAGGATGCCGGCCTGCCGGTGTTCAGCGAGCTTGCCGCGCGCGGGCATCAACTGAGCCCGATCCCTGCGCAAAGCCAGCTGGCCGGCCATCCGGGCGCGATCCGGATCGATGCCGGCGGGCAGCTTAGCGGCGCGCACGACCCGCGCAGCGATGGCCGGGCGCTGGGGGTATAACGCCCAGCGCCGGCGGCGCTTCCCGGTGACGCTGCGCTGTGCCGGAGCGTCACCCAAGAAAAAGCCCTCGGCCAGGGAGGACGAGGGCCACAAGTGGTAGCGGGCGAGTCGCAGTACGCCCGCATACCATGATGGTGCCGCTACGCGATCCGGGCATCCCCAATTCTGGGGATGTTGCTTTCCACTGCGCGCTGATAGCACCAACCATCAATGGAGCAAAGGGACGTGCAATTCCCTGAAATCGAACGCGTCCGATTTGTCATTGATGCCATGAATCGTCAGGACGGCATCGTGGGTCATCGCCAGCTGCAGGCCTGCGGCAATCGCGGCATCGCGGGACGGGTAGACCGGTCCCGGGTTATCGGGGTCGTATTCCAGGGCCCACTGCGCGTCTCGGGTGAGGATGACCTCGATGGACTTGATTGGCATCGCCAACTCCGTTTCTTGTGGACGATGTGCGGTCGCGCGGGCGTGGAGAAAAGGCCTGGCAACGGGGAGCCGGTGCCAGGCCAGTCCGCCTGTGGAGCACTGTGATGCTGATGCCGTGCGTGGCCCGGCTTGCAGCGATTCCAGCGTAGACCAGAGCTGGGGTCATGACTGCAAACAACTGCAAAGGCGGCGATGCGGATGCCGTCGTCGATAACAGATTAGCGGGGGATCCGGCTGTCAAAGAAAAAACCCGCGAAGCCTTGGGGCTATCGCGGGTTTCTAGACCTGCTGGTACTGCATCGGACTGAATACTGGTGGAGCCGGCGGGAATCGAACCCGCGTCCGTAAGCCCTCCACAGAGAGTTCTACATACTTAGTTCTGTCATTTGATTTAACCGGCGCATCGCGGACGAACACGCTCTACGACGGCGAGTCACTAAATTTTCGTCCCCGGCTTCGTGACCCTTCCGGAGCTTATCTGACGTAAATGACCTCGCGTGGTCTTGCGACCCTAGCCCGTCAGCGAGCCAGTGCGAGGACGGCCGCAATTAAGCGGCCAGTGCGTAACGTTCGTCGTTAGCAGTTATTGCATTCCCATTGATTAACGAGGTGACGGGTCCTCGGTATGCCCTCCACTGCTTTGTAACCCACGTCGAAACCAGGTCGGCCCCAGTGAGGAAGCTGGATTGTACCCGGTTGGACGCAAGCTGTCGCGGGGAGTTCCTGGCCCGGCCGGGATACCCCTGCGACACAATCAGGCGACCGCGGCGGGCACCAGCAGCGGGATCAGCTCGGCCGGGTGGCGGATCAGGTGGTCGGCGCCCCAGGACTCGGGCGGTTCGGCGTCTCCACAATAGCCATAGGCGGCGGTGACGGTGATCATGCCGGCGGCCTTGCCGGCCTGGATGTCGCGCAGGTCATCGCCCACGTAGACGCACTGGCGCGGGTCGACGCCGGCGCTTGCCGCGGCGTGCAGCAGCGGGGCGGGGTGCGGCTTGGCGTGGGGCGTGGTGTCGCCGCTGACCACCGCGCTGGCGCGCGGGGCCAGGCCGATCGCAGCGACCAGCGGCACGGTGAACCGGGCGATCTTGTTGGTGACGATGCCCCACGGGATGCCCGCTGCCTCGAGCGCGGCCAGCACTTGCGGCATGCCGTCGAAAAGGCGCGTGTGCACCGCGATGTCGGCTTCGTAGTAGTCCAGGAAGATATCGCGCAGCGCCGGGAACTCCGCATCCTCCGGGCGCAGGCCGAAGGCAGCACCCAGCAGTCCACGCGCGCCGTGCGAGGCGACGGGACGCAGTTTTTCATAGGCCACCGGCGCCTGGCCACGTTCGACGACCAGCCGGTTGGCGGCCGCCGCCAGGTCCGGCGCGGTATCTGCCAGCGTGCCGTCCAGGTCGAAGAAGACCCCTGCGATGCCGGCGCTCATGCTGCCACCCGGCGGAACGCCATCATGTAGTTCACATCGGTGTCGCGTCCCAGCGCATACACCTGCGACAGCGGGTTGTAGGTCATGCCGCGCATTTCCACCAGGTCCAGCCTGGCCTGACGGGCAAAGCGCGCGAGCTCGGACGGCGTGATGAACTTGTCGTAGTCGTGCGTGCCGCGCGGCAGCATGTTGAGCACATATTCCGCGCCGACAATGGCCAGCAGGTAGGCCTTCAGGTTGCGGTTGATGGTCGAGAAGAACACATAGCCGCCGGGCTTGACCAGCCTGGCACAGGCTTGCACGATCGACGCTGGATCGGGCACGTGTTCAAGCATCTCCATGCAAGTCACCACATCCACGCTGGCCGGTTCACGCGCGGCCAGCGCTTCTGCGGCGATCTCCTCATAGGTCACGGCAACGCCGGTCTCCAGGCTGTGCAGGTCCGCCACCTTCAGTGCCTTGGTCGAGAGATCGATGCCACGCACCGTGGCGCCCAGGCGCGCCATGCTTTCGGATAGGATGCCGCCGCCGCAACCCACGTCGACCACGCGCTTGCCAGCCAGGCCGGCGATGCCGTCGATCCAGCCCAGGCGCAGCGGGTTCAGCTCATGCAGCGGCTTGAACTCGCTTTCCGGGTCCCACCAGCGGTGGGCCAGTTCGCTGAACTTGTCGATTTCCTTCGGATCGGCATTGCGGCGCGGCAGGTCCTGATTGGGGGTGCCGGCTGCGGAAAGGGTTTGCGATTGCAACGTCATCGTATGCGGGGGCCGGCGGCACTAGCCGCGCCGGTGGTGAAAGGAAGAGGGGGACAGTCCGGGCAACTGTACCAAAAAAAAAGCCCAGCTTGCGCTGGGCTTTTTTCATCGGGAGGGATCCGATTAACGTGCGCTGCGGGTGCCGACCACTTCGACTTCCACGCGGCGGTTCGGCTGCTGGCAGGCGATCTGGGACTTGCGGTTGCCCTTGCACGACTTCGGATCGACCTTCAGCTGGCGCTTGCCCTTGCCTTCGGTGTAGACCCGGTTGGCTTCAACGCCCTTGCTCACCAGGTAAGCCTTGACCGATTCAGCACGACGGATCGACAGGCGATCGTTGTACTTGTCCGAACCGAACGAGTCGGTGTGGCCAACGGCGATGATGACTTCCAGGGTGATGCCTTGCAGCTTCGAGACCAGGTCGTCCAGCTTGGCCTTGCCTTCCGGCTTCAGGACAGCCTTGTCGAAGTCGAACAGGGTGTCAGCAGCGAAAGTGACCTTCTCGCTCGAGACGACCGGCGGAGCCACCGGAGCCGGTGCCGGTGCCGCTACGGCCGGGGCCAGGGCGCCGTCGCACAGCGCGTTGGCGGTGGCCGGGGTCCAGGAGCTGTCGCGCCAGCAGAGCTCGTTCGTGCCATTCTTCCACACGTACTCGCTCGTACCGTTGCCCCAGTTGTCGTTCACTGCCTTCTTTTCATAAGGGACGGACTGAGCTTGAGCGGATGCAGCCATTACTGCGGTAGCTGCAACGAGCGCGAGCTTGGCAAATTTTTTCATATTTCTCCTCTCAGGATGAGATCACCGCAGGGTTACTGCGAGCAAATGGACGAAAACAAGTCATACATTCTTCGGAGTATAACATTCTCGATGTGGTGGATGCTCCACTTCGAACAATGTCTGGCTCTTCGCTGGGGAATTGTGCCACAAGGGTCGTTTCCTAAGAAGTAAATATATTCGATTCGCCGCATGGGTTTTGGGCCTGTGGTGTTTGTGCAACATGGGTCTTGTGTCGCCCGCAAAGCCTTGTGGCATCAGGGATTCCGGGTTTCAGCGAGGGCCTCGGGAGGCGTGCGCAAGGGCTGTCCGGAGAGCGGGAGGCGGGGGGTGGCGGCATGTTAGAATGGCATGTTGCCCAGCCGTCAGGCGCCCACTGTGCCGCGCGCTAAAGGGCCTGTCATTCGCTTAAACCTGCCGCATAAACCACGCCGCAATGGATCCATTCGCAAAAGAAACCCTTCCGGTCTCCCTCGAAGAGGAAATGCGCCGCTCCTATCTCGATTACGCCATGAGCGTGATCGTGGGCCGGGCGCTTCCTGATGTGCGGGACGGCCTGAAACCGGTGCACCGGCGCGTGCTGTTTGCGATGCACGAGCTCAACAACGACTGGAACCGACCCTACAAGAAGTCGGCCCGTATCGTCGGTGATGTGATCGGTAAGTATCACCCGCACGGCGACACCGCAGTCTACGACACCATCGTCCGCATGGCGCAGGACTTCTCGCTGCGCTACATGCTGGTCGACGGCCAGGGTAATTTCGGTTCGGTCGACGGCGATAACGCCGCGGCCATGCGTTATACCGAAATCCGCCTGGCGAAAATCGCCCACGAGATGCTGTTCGACATCGACAAGGAAACCGTCGATTTCGACAGCAACTACGACGGCTCTGAAAAAGAGCCTTCGATTCTGCCGGCGCGTATTCCCAATCTGCTAATCAACGGTTCGTCCGGTATTGCGGTGGGCATGGCCACCAATATCCCGCCGCATAACCTGAATGAAATCGTTGACGGTTGCCTGCACCTGCTGCGCAACCCGCAGGCCACGGTGGATGAACTGATTGAATTGATTCCGGCGCCTGATTTTCCGACCGCCGGGATTATCTATGGCATCCAGGGCGTTCGCGAAGGCTATCGCACCGGCCGCGGCCGCGTGGTGATGCGAGCCAAGACGCACTTCGAGGACATCGACCGCGGCCAGCGCCAGGCGATCATCGTCGACGAGCTGCCCTACCAGGTCAACAAGCGCACCTTGCTTGAGCGCATCGCCGAACTGGTCACTGAAAAGAAGGTCGAGGGCATCTCTGACATCCGCGACGAGTCGGACAAGTCCGGCATGCGCGTGGTGATCGAGCTCAAGCGCAACGAGGTGCCTGAGGTTGTTCTCAACAACCTATATAAGAACACCCAGCTGCAGGACACCTTCGGCATGAACATGGTGGCGCTGGTCGACCGCCAGCCGCGCCTGCTGAACCTGCGCCAGATGCTGGAGTATTTCCTGGCGCACCGGCGCGAAGTCGTCACCCGCCGCACGGTGTTCGAGCTGCGCAAGGCGCGCGAGCGCGGCCACGTGCTGGAAGGCCTGGCCGTTGCGCTGGCGAATATCGATGAATTCATCGCCATCATCAAGGCCGCACCGACCCCGCCGATTGCCAAGCAGGAACTGATGGCGAAGGCATGGGATTCGGCCCTGGTCCGCGAAATGCTTGCGCGCGCCGAAGGCGAAACCCCGGGCGGCCGCGCCTCGTATCGTCCGGACGGGCTGCCGCCGGTGTTCGGCATGCAGGCAGACGGCCTGTACCGGCTGTCGGATGGCCAGGCGCAGGAAATCCTGCAAATGCGCCTGCAACGCCTCACCGGGCTCGAACAGGACAAGATCGTCCAGGAATATCGCGACATCATGGCGGTAATCACCGACCTGCTGGATATCCTGGCGCGGCCGGAGCGCATTACTGCCATCATCGTCGACGAACTCACCGCTATCCGCGCTGAATTCGGTGATGAGCGCCGTTCGCAGATCGAGCTGAACGCGACCGAGCTGGACACCGAAGACCTGATTACCCCGCAGGACATGGTGGTCACGCTGTCGCACAGCGGCTATATGAAGAGCCAGCCGATTTCCGAGTACCGCGCGCAAAAGCGTGGCGGACGTGGCAAGCAGGCGGCAGCGACCAAGGAAGACGACTGGATTGACACGCTGTTCGTGGCCAATACCCACGACTACATCCTGTGCTTCTCCAACCGCGGCCGGCTCTACTGGCTCAAGGTGTACGAAGTGCCGCAGGGTTCGCGCAACTCGCGCGGACGCCCGATCGTGAACATGTTCCCGCTGTCCGAAGGCGAGAAGATCAATGTGATCCTGCCGGTCAAGCAATTTGACGCCGAGCACTTCATCTTCATGGCCACTGCCCGCGGCACGGTCAAGAAGACCGCGCTGACTGAGTTCTCTAATCCGCGCAAGGCCGGCATCATCGCGGTCGACCTGGACGAGGGCGACTACCTGATCGGTGCGGCCGTGACCGATGGCCAGCACGATGTGATGCTGTTCTCCGACGCCGGCAAGGCCGTGCGCTTCGACGAGAACGACGTGCGCCCGATGGGCCGCCAGGCGCGCGGCGTGCGCGGCATGAACCTTGAAGACGGCCAGACCGTGATCGCCATGCTGGTGGCGCCGGCCGAGACCGCCGAAGAGGCTGAGGCGGGCGTGCGCGGCAGCGTGCTGACCGCGACCGAGAACGGCTACGGCAAGCGCACCCCCATTGCTGAGTACACTCGACACGGCCGCGGCACCAAGGGCATGATCGCGATCCAGACGAGCGAGCGCAATGGCCGTGTGGTGGCGGCAGCACTGGTTTCGCCCGAGGACGAGATCATGCTGATCACCACCGGTGGCGTGCTGATCCGTACCCGCGTGGCCGAAATCCGCGAAATGGGCCGCGCCACGCAGGGTGTCACGCTGATCAACGTTGACGAAGGCACCAAGTTGTCCGGGCTGCAGCGCATCGTCGAAAGCGATGCCGACAACGGTGCCGGTGGCGACGAGGCTGAAGACGCCGACGGTGCAGAAGGTGCTGCCGGCGCCGACGTGGACGCCAATCCGTAAGACAAATCGTAAATTGTTGCAACAATAGGACGCCAGCCGGAACTCGCCTCGCGGCTGTCCGGACTAAAACGGACGTATTTACCAGGGAGTCACAATGCTCAAAACCTATCGACGTATCGCTGTTCTGGCCGCTTTCGTTCCGACCTTCATGATGGCGCAGCATGCCCACGCGCAGGATGCGGAAAAGACAGCAGCCATCAAGGAACTGCTTTCCGTCATGCAGGCAGACCAGGCCGTCAAGGGCCAGGCCGAAAACTGGCAGCAAGGCGCCAAGCAGGAAGCTCCGCTGGTGCTGGAACAAGTGCTGGTCGAGAACAAGACCCTGAACGACAAGCAGAAGCAGGCCGCTGTCGAAAAGCTGAAGAAGAACGGCGCGGTCCAGCGCATGGTTGACGGCGCCGGTTCGGCGTTCAGCACCGATGGCTTCCGCAAGGACGCGATCCAGGCGCACTACGATGCCTTTGGCAAGTACTACTCGACGGCGGAACTCAAGGACCTGACCACCTTCCTGAAGTCGCCGACCGGCCAGAAGTTCATGGCCAACCAGGGCAAGGCGACCCAGGAGATCTGGGGTTCGATGATGCAGAAGTACGGCCCGCAGGTCGGCAAGTCGATGCGCGACGCCGCCGAGAAGGAAATCACCGCCGCTTCGAAGTGATGCTGGCGTGATCCGCGACTGAATCAGACCGCCGCCCGCCTGCAGCCTTGCAGGCCGGTGCGGCACCGGGGCCTGGCCCCGGGTGCCCAACGGGGCGCGGGTTTGAGGGATAATGGCTGCTTGGGTAACACCGGCAGCCATTTTTCCATTCCCCGTCTCATGAACGATCCCCAGAATCCCGCTCTTGCCGGCATGATGCAGCGTGCATTGGCCGAACGTGTCTACAACTTCTCCCCAGGCCCGGCGGCGCTGCCTGCCGAAGTGCTGCAACAGGCTGCCGAGGAGATGCTGTCCTGGCACGGGACCGGGGTTTCGGTGATGGAGATGAGCCACCGCAGCCGCGAATTCGAAAGCATCCATAACGAAGCGATTGCTGACCTGCGCGAGTTGCTGCACATCCCCGCCAATTTCAAGGTGCTGTTCCTGCAAGGCGGCGCCATCGGCGAAAACGCCATCGTGCCGCTGAACCTGATGCGGCTGCGCAGCGCCGAGCAGCCCAAGGCCGATTTTGTCGTCACCGGCACCTGGTCGGTCAAGACCGAGCAGGAAGCCCGCCGCTATGGCGCGGTCAATATCGCGGCCACCAGCGAGGCGCAGAAGTTCCACAGCATCCCCGACATTGCGGACTGGAAGCTGTCGGACGATGCCGGCTACGTGCACCTGTGCACCAACGAGACCATCGTCGGCGTGGAGTTCCAGGACATTCCCGATATCGGCCAGGTCAAGGGCGACCGCATCGTGGTGGCGGACGCTTCCAGCCATATCCTGTCGCGCCCGATCGACTGGTCGCGCGTGCAGGTGGTCTACGGCGGCGCGCAGAAGAATATCGGCCCGGCCGGCGTCACCATCGTGATCGTGCGCGACGACCTGCTCGGCCATGCCCACCCGCTGTGCCCGTCTGCATTTAACTGGCGCCTGGTGGCCGAGCACAACTCGATGTACAACACGCCGCCGACCTATGCGATCTATATCGCCGGCCTGGTCTTCAAATGGCTCAAGCGCCAGGGCGGTGTGCCCGCGATCGAGCAGCGCAATATCGCCAAGGCGTCGGCGCTGTACAACTACCTGGACCAGAGCGATTTCTATCGCAACGAGATCCATCCGAGCTGCCGCTCGCGCATGAACGTGCCGTTCTTCCTGGGCGACGAATCGCGCAATGAGGCGTTCCTGCAGCAGGCGCGCGCCAACGGGCTGGTGCAACTGAAGGGACACAAGACCGTGGGCGGCATGCGCGCCAGCATCTATAACGCGATGCCGCTGGAAGGCGTGATGGCGCTGGTCGATTTCATGCGCGAGTTCGAGCGTACGTCCGCCTGACGCGCATTCCCGCTGGCTGCCCGCGCACGTCAGGCACAGTGCGCCGGCAGGCAGAGGTCAGTTTTTCTCCGGCCGCCGCGCCCCGGCGGCCCACCGGATTCATACAAAATGACAAGCCAAGACCGCACCCCCGCGCGCGAGGAGACGCCGCCCAACGAGCAGCAGAACGACAGCCACCTGAGCGAAGCCGAGCGCAAGCTGTCGGTCGAGCTGAGCCCGCTGCGCGAGCAGATCGACACCGTTGACCGCGAGCTGCTGGCGATGCTGAACCGCCGCGCGAAACTGGCGCTCGAGGTCGGCGAGGTCAAGAAGAAGTACGGCGCGCCGGTGTTCCGCCCGGAGCGTGAGCTGCAGGTGATCCGCAAGGTGCAGGGCGCCAACCCCGGTCCTTTGCTGGGCGAAAGCGTTGCGGCGATCTGGCGCGAGGTGATGTCCGCCTGCCGCGGGCTGGAAAAGCCGCTGGAAGTGGCTTTCCTCGGCCCGGCCGGCACGTTCTCCGAGCAGGCGCTGTATGCGCACTTCGGCCATGAGGTGTCGGGCGTGCCTTGCCCGAGCATCGACGAGGTGTTCCGTGCCGTCGAGGCGGGCACGGTCGAGTACGGCGTGGTGCCGGTCGAGAACTCCACCGAGGGCGCGGTGTCGCGCACGCTCGACCTGTTCCTGCAGACTTCGCTGAAGATCAGCGGCGAGATCGCGCTCAAGGTGCACCACAACCTGATGGCATCCACGCCTGACATGCGGGGCGTCACGGTGGTGCGCGCGCATGCGCAGGCACTGGCGCAGTGCCAGCACTGGCTGACCGCCAACTATCCGCACCTGGAGCGCCAGGCGGTGTCGAGCAATGCCGAGGCCGCGCGCATGGCCAGCGAAGACCCGACCGTGGCTGCGATTGCCGGCGAGTCCGCCGCCAACCGCTATCACCTGCATATTGTGCGCACGCATATCCAGGACGATCCGCACAACCGCACGCGCTTTGCCGTGATCGGCCGCTATGAGACCGAGCCGTCGGGCAGCGACCAGACCTCGATGATCTTGTCGGTACCCAACAAGGCCGGCGCGGTGTACCAGCTCCTGGCGCCGCTGGCGGAGAACGGCGTGTCGATGTGCCGCTTCGAGTCGCGCCCGGCGCGCAGCGGCGCGTGGGAGTACTACTTCTACGTCGACGTGGAAGGGCACCAGCATGAGCCCGCGGTGGCGCGCGCCATCGAAGAACTGCGCCGCAACGCGGCCTACCTGAAGGTGCTGGGCTCGTATCCGTCGAGCAAGTAAGGCAGCCAGGCAAGAACAAGGAGACGAGATGGCAGAGCAGGGTAAGCAATGCGGCACGGTGTTCGGACCCGGCTATGTGCGGGCGATTTCGCCGTACGTGGCCGGCAAGCCGATTTCGGAAGTCGCGCGCGAGTTCGGCCTGGACGAGGCCGGCATCGTCAAGCTCGCCTCCAATGAGAATCCGCTCGGCATGCCGGAGTCGGCCCGCCGCGCGGTGGCCGATGCGGTGGCTGAACTCGGCCGCTATCCGGATTCCAACGGCTTTGCGCTGAAGGGCGCGCTGTCGGCGCGCTTCGGCGTGCCCGCCGACTGGCTGACGCTGGGCAACGGCAGCAACGACATCCTGGAGCTGGCCGCGCATGCGCTGGTGGAGCCGGGCCAGTCGATCGTCTATGCCGAGTACTCGTTCGCGGTCTATGCGCTGGCCACGCAGGAGATCGGCGCACGCGCCATCGAAGTGCCCGCGCGCGACTACGGCCATGACCTGGAAGCGATGGCCGCGGCGATCGCGCCGGATACGCGCCTGGTCTTTATCGCCAACCCGAACAACCCGACCGGCACGTTCGTGCCGGCCGCGCAGATCGAAGCCTTCCTGCAGCGGGTGCCGGCCAACGTGGTGGTGGTGCTGGACGAGGCGTACAACGAATACCTGGATGCCGACCAGCAATACGATTCGCTCGCCTGGGTGCGCCGCTATCCGAACCTGATGGTGTCGCGCACGTTCTCCAAGGCCTATGGCCTGGCGGGCCTGCGCATCGGCTACGCGGTGGCGCAGCCGGAGCTGTCGGACCTGCTGAACCGCATCCGCCAGCCGTTCAACGTCAACAGCGTGGCGCAGGCCGCGGCCATCGCCGCGCTGGGCGACGCCGACTTCCTGCGCCGCAGCGCCGAGCTGAACCGTGCCGGCAAGCGCCAGCTGACCGATGCCTTCAACCGGCTTGGACTGGAATACGTGCCGTCGTCCGGCAACTTCGTGATGGTACGCGTGGGTGATGACGATGGCGCCGGCGCGCGCGTCAACCTGGCGTTGCTGAAGCAGGGCGTGATCGTGCGGCCGGTGGGCAACTACAACCTGCCGCGCTGGCTGCGCGTGACCATCGGCCTGGCCGGGGAGAACGCGGCCTTCATCGCGGCGCTGGAGCGGGCGCTGGCGTGAGCGCGGCTACAATCGCGGCGTTCCGCAGCGTGTAGCGGCGGGCTGCCTGCCTGCCGCTTTGCCAATCATCGATTTACCTCGGCCTGGTCCGAGCCACTGCCCCTAGCGGCCTGAGATTGTGAGTGCATTGCATTTTTCCCGTGTTGTCATTGTCGGTGTCGGCCTGATCGGCGGCTCGCTCGCGCTGGCGCTCAAGCGCGCCGGCGTGGTGGGCACGGTGGTCGGGGTGGGGCGCTCGCCGGCGTCGCTGCAGAAGGCGCTGGATCTTGGCGTGATCGACGAGGCCGCGACGCTGGCGGATGCCGCGCGCGGCGCCAGCGTGATCGTGCTGTGCGCGCCGGTGGCGCAGAACTTTGCGTTGCTGCACGCGCTGGAGCCGCACCTGCAGCCGGGCACCATCGTCACCGATGCCGGCAGCACCAAGTCGGACGTGATCATGGCGGCCAAGACGGCGCTCGGCGACAAGGTCGCGCAGTTCGTGCCGGCACACCCGATCGCCGGACGCGAGCTCAACGGCGTGGAGGCGGCGCTGCCGGACCTGTACGTTGGCAAGAAGGCCGTGCTGTGCCCGCTGCAGGAAAATTCGCGCGCCGATGTCGCCGCGGTGCGCGCCATGTGGAAAAGCGCCGGCGCAGAATGCCACGTGATGTCGGCGGTGCAGCACGACGCGGTGTTCGCCGCGGTTAGCCACCTGCCGCACGTGCTGTCTTACGCGCTGGTGGCGCAGGTCGCCAATGCGGAAGATGCGGCGCTGAAGCTGGGCTTCGCCGGTGGCGGCTTCCGCGATTTCACGCGCATCGCGGCCTCGTCGCCTGAGATGTGGCGCGATATCTGCGTGGCCAACCGCGACGCGCTGCTGCGTGAGCTGAATACCTACCAGTCGGTGCTGGCGCACCTGAAGGCGCAGATCGAGAAGGGCGACGGCGACGCGCTCGAACGCATCTTCGCGCGCGCCAGCAAGACCCGGCTGGCCTGGGGCGCAGAGCGTGCCGCGGGCAACCATACCGAACCCTGAACCAATCGCCTGACCGCGGCGCCCCGGCGCCCACGAGAACCATGGAACACCTGACGCTAGGCCCCCTGACCCGCGCCAACGGCACCGTCCGGCTGCCGGGCTCGAAGAGCATCTCCAACCGTGTGCTGCTGCTGGCCGCACTGGCCAATGGCGAGACCCGCGTGCGCGACCTGCTCGATTCGGACGATACCCGCGTGATGCTGCAGGCGTTGCGCACGCTGGGCGTGGCCTGGCGGCAGGAGGGTGCCGACTATATCGTCACCGGCGCCGGGGGCAACTTCCCGAACAAGTCGGCCGAACTCTTCATGGGCAATGCCGGCACGGCGATCCGCCCGCTCACCGCAGCGCTCGCGCTGCAGGGCGGCAGCTACAAGCTGTCGGGCGTGCCGCGCATGCATGAGCGACCGATCGGCGACCTGGTCGACGGCCTGCGCCAGGTGGGCGCGGTGATCGACTACCTTGGCAATGAAGGCTTTCCGCCGCTGCATATCCAGCCGGCCGGCATTCGCATCGATGCGCCGATCCGCGTGCGCGGCGACGTGTCGAGCCAGTTCCTGACCGCGCTGCTGATGAGCCTGCCGATGGCGCAATCCGACAGCGGCCGCATCGAGATCGAAGTGGTGGGCGAGCTGATCTCCAAGCCGTATATCGAGATCACGCTGAACCTGCTGGCGCGCTTCGGCATCCAGGTCGAGCGCCAGGGCTGGGAGCGCTTCGTGCTGCCGGCGGGTGCGGCTTACCGCTCGCCAGGCGAGATCTTTGTCGAGGGCGATGCGTCGTCCGCTTCCTATTTCCTGGCAGCCGGCGCGATCGGCGGTGGCCCGGTCCGGGTGGAAGGCGTGGGCATGGCCAGCATCCAGGGCGATGTGCGCTTCGCCGAGGCGCTCAACCGCATGGGCGCCAATGTGATGGCCGGCGACAACTGGATCGAAGTGCGCGGCACGGAACGCGACGACGGGCGCCTGCACGGCATCGAGCTGGACTGCAACCATATCCCCGATGCGGCGATGACGCTGGCGGTGGCGGCGCTGTTTGCAGAAGGCACGACCACGCTGACCAATATCGCCAGCTGGCGCGTCAAGGAAACGGACCGTATCGCGGCGATGGCGACGGAACTGCGCAAGCTCGGCGCAGTCGTGGAAGAAGGGGCAGACTACCTGCGTGTGACGCCGCCGCAGCCGTGGCAGACGCCGGCCGACGGCATTGGCACCTATGATGACCATCGCATGGCGATGTGCTTCTCGCTGGCGGCCTTCGGGCCGCTGCCGGTGCGGATCAATGATCCGGCCTGTGTGGCGAAGACGTTCCCGGATTACTTCAGCGTGTTCGCGGGCGTGACCGGCTAAGCGCTGGCCAGGTTGGCATGTTCGCGCTGCGCCGGGGCGTGGCCGCGGGCGGCCCTGGCCTGGCGGCGCTCGCGCTTCTCCCAGTAGCGGTCGAAGAAGTAGTGGGCCACGGTATTGACGGCCGGCTCGATGAAGGTGATGGCACCGCTAATGGCGAGGTTGCCGGTCAGCGCATACGTCACGCTGAACGCGATGCCGAGGTGCATGATGCCGAACGTCAGGGTTTTTGCCATGGTAGATTGCCTCGCGACTGGACGGAAAGGGCACCGTGCCGCGGCTGCGGCGAAGTGCCATGAATCAAATGATAATAATTCTCAATTGAATTCACAATCAATCGTTTCTCTTGGTTTTATAAACAATGACTATCGTCAACGTCATCGCCATTGACGGGCCGACTGCCTCGGGCAAGGGCACTGTCGCGCACAAGGTCGCGGATGCCGTGGGCTTTCACCTGCTCGACAGCGGCGCCCTGTACCGGCTCGTGGCGCTGGCCAGCGACCGCGCCGGGATTGACCTGGCGGACGTGGACGCCCTTGCAAAGATCGCTTCCCGCCTCGATGTGAAGTTCGGCCCTGACCGGGTCTGGCTGCAGGGCGAGGAAGTCAGCCTGGCAATCCGCGCCGAGGCGATCGGCAACCGGGCCTCGGCCATCGCCGTGCACCAGCCGGTGCGCGACGCGCTGACCCAGCTGCAGCGCAGCTTCCGCAAGCTGCCGGGGCTGGTGGCCGACGGCCGCGACATGGGCACCGTGATCTTCCCGGATGCGCCGCTCAAGGTGTTCCTGACCGCAAGTGTTGAGGCGCGCGCTCGCAGGCGCTATAAACAATTGATTGATAAGGGAATTTCTGCTAATATTGAAGACCTTTTGCGTGACCTTGAGGCGCGCGATGTGCGGGATCGCACCCGCACCGCCGCGCCGCTTCGTCCCGCCGAGGATGCAAAGCTGCTGGATACCTCCGATATGACGGTGGACCAGGCAGTGGCGCAGGTGCTGGAGTGGTTTGCCGCTGTGCTGCCCGATGCATGAGATGCATGCGGGCGCATGAGTAGAAGCGGCGTACCCCGACGGCACCAGATGGCGCCAGCCCGGGCAAGACTTGTGGCTGGCTTGTGTCAAACCTGACCCCGCTGCACTGGCAGACTGAGCGCGATAGTCGCGCCGGCCAGCGTATTGCGGATTTCACCTTACGTTTATGTCCGACCTGCAAACTAACGAATCCTTTGCCGCACTGTTCGAGGAATCCGTCGCCCGCTCCAATATGAAGGCTGGCGAAGTGATCTCCGCTGAAGTCGTGCGCATCGACCACAATTTCGTGGTCGTCAATGCCGGCCTCAAGTCCGAGGCATTCGTGCCGGTGGAGGAGTTCCTGAACGACCAGGGCGAACTCGAAGTGCAGGCCGGCGACTACGTCTCCGTGGCCATCGATGCGCTCGAGAACGGCTATGGCGACACCATCCTCTCCCGCGACAAGGCCAAGCGCCTGGCATCGTGGCTGAACCTCGAGAAGGCGCTGGAAGACGGCGAGATCATCTCGGGTACCGTGACCGGCAAGGTCAAGGGCGGCCTGACGGTGATGGTCAACGGCATCCGCGCGTTCCTGCCGGGTTCGCTGGTTGACGTGCGCCCGATCAAGGACACCACCCCGTACGAAGGCAAGACCCTGGAATTCAAGGTCATCAAGCTGGATCGCAAGCGCAACAACGTGGTGCTGTCGCGCCGCGCCGTGGTCGAAGCGACCCTGGGCGAAGAGCGCCAGAAGCTGATGGAAACCCTGAAGGAAGGCGCCATCGTCAACGGTATCGTCAAGAACATCACCGACTACGGCGCATTCGTGGATCTGGGTGGCATTGACGGCCTGCTGCACATCACCGACCTGGCCTGGCGCCGTGTCCGCCACCCGAGCGAAGTGCTGTCGGTTGGCCAGGAAATCACCGCCAAGATCCTCAAGTTCGACCAGGAAAAGAACCGCGTCTCGCTGGGCGTGAAGCAGCTGGGCGAAGATCCGTGGGTCGGCATCTCGCGTCGCTACCCGCAAGGCACCCGCCTGTTCGGCAAGGTGACCAACCTGACCGACTACGGCGCGTTCGTCGAGATCGAAGCCGGCATCGAAGGCCTGGTGCACGTGTCGGAAATGGACTGGACCAACAAGAACGTTGCCCCGTCCAAGGTTGTCCAGCTGGGCGACGAAGTCGAAGTCATGGTGCTGGATATCGACGAAGACAAGCGTCGTATCAGCCTGGGCATGAAGCAGTGCAAGGCCAATCCGTGGGACGATTTCTCGCGTAACCACAAGAAGGGCGACAAGCTGGCCGGCCAGATCAAGTCGATCACCGACTTCGGCGTGTTCATCGGCCTGCCGGGCGGCATCGACGGCCTGGTGCACCTGTCGGACCTGTCGTGGCAAGAGACTGGCGAAGAAGCCGTTCGCAAGTACAAGAAGGGCGACGAAGTCGAAGCCGTGGTTCTGGGCATCGACGTCGACAAGGAACGCATCTCGCTGGGCATCAAGCAGCTGTCGGGCGATCCGTTCAACAACTTCATCTCGGCCAACGACAAGGGTTCGCTGGTTCAGGGCACCATCAAGGCCGTTGACGCCAAGGGCGCCGTGGTCCAGCTGGCTGACGATGTGGAAGGCTACCTGCGTGCTTCGGAAATCTCCGCTGACCGCGTGGAAGACGCCCGCAACGTGCTGAAGGAAGGCGAGCAGATCACCGCCCTGGTGGTGAACGTCGACCGCAAGTCGCGCAACATCAACCTGTCGATCAAGGCCAAGGACAGCGCAGAGCAGCAGGAAGCGATGCAAAAGTTCCAGGCTGACACCGGCACGGCTGGCACGACCAACCTCGGCGCCCTGCTGAAGGCCAAGCTCGGCCAGGACAACCAGTAATCGCAGGCCCCCGCGCTTGCGCGTATGCCCATGACCAAGTCGGAGCTCGTCGAAAAACTGGCTGCCCGCTTTCCCCAGCTGCTGCTGCGGGACGCGGACATCTCGGTCAAAACGATACTCGACGCGATGTCCGATGCGCTGGCCGATGGCCACCGCATCGAGATCCGCGGATTCGGCAGTTTTGGTCTGAACAAGCGTCCGCCTCGCGTGGGGCGCAATCCCAAGTCCGGCGAGCGTGTGCTGGTGCCCGAAAAACGGGTGCCGCACTTCAAGGCGGGCAAGGAATTGCGCGAACGGGTTGACCGCAGCCAGCCGGCGCCTCCGGGTGCCAATGGCAACGGTCATGCCGCCGGCACGGCCCAGGCTGTTCCGGGCAAGGTAGGTCAGGGCAGCGCTCCCGCCGCACCGGCGGGGCTGCACGAGGGCGGGCTGAATTTCGTCCGCTCCTGATTGCCCGGGCTTTGCCCGCTGCTTGTGTTGTCTGAAAAAAGCGCCCCCCGGGGCGCTTTTTCTATGGCTGCCGGCCTCGCGAGCGCGCCGATACAGGTGCCGCATCGCGCCCAGGCGCTCTGCCAGGGTCTGACGGCGCCGCCGCGTTAGACCCCCGTCAGCGCCGCATTACCGCCCGGTTACCGAATAGGTGAAGTGTATCCGTTACAATGCCGGGGTCTTTGCCGGACCTCGCGCGAGTGCGCCGGTGCCGCTTCCACGTCACGCTGACACGCTGCCAACCGCATGAAACTGTTCGCCTGGATCGTCCGCATCGTCGTATTCGTGCTGCTGTTCGTGCTGGCGCTGCGCAATACCGCCGAAGCCTCGCTGCAGCTGTTCTTCAACGCCGTCTGGCATGCCCCGCTGATCCTGATCTTGTTCGCGGCCTTCGTGCTCGGCGCGGTGGCGGCACTGGCATCGATCGCGCCCAACCTGATGCGTCAGCGCATGGAGCTTGCCCGGCTGCGCCGCGCCCTGGCCGATGCCGGCGCGCAGGCGAGCGCGTCGGCGGCATCGCCGCCGTCGCCAACGTCGCCAGCAGCCGCCGCGCCGCGCGACGGCAAGCCTGTTCCCTATAACGTAGTCGGCCCGAAGGTCTGATCCATGATGTTTGAAACCTGGTGGCTGCTGGCGCTGCCACTTGTCTTTGGCCTTGGCTGGATGGCGGCGCGCTTCGATGTGCGCCAGCTGATCAGCGAGCAGGGCGCCTTGCCGCGCTCGTATTTCAAGGGCCTCAATTTCCTGCTCAACGAGCAACCCGACAAGGCCATCGACGCCTTTATCGAGGTCGCGCGGCTGGACCCGGAAACCACCGAGCTGCACTTTGCGCTGGGCGCGCTGTTCCGCCGCCGCGGCGAGACCGAGCGTGCCATCCGCGTGCACCAGAACCTGGCGACCCGCCCCGACCTGCCCGAACCCGAGCGCGAGCATGCCTTGTTTGAACTGGGCGAGGACTTCCTGCGCGCCGGCCTGCTGGACCGTGCCGAGGAATCGCTGCGCCGGCTGATGTCGGGCCCGTACGCGGCGTCGGCCAAGCGCGTGCTGCTTGAGCTCTATGAAGTGGAAAAGGAGTGGCAGAAGGCGATCGAGGCCGCGCGCGAGCTGCAGACGCTGGAGCAGACCAGCTACAGCCTGCAGATTGCCCAGTTCTGCTGCGAGCTGGCGCAGGACGCGCTGCAGCGCAAGCGCCCCGAAGATGCGGTGAAGTGGCTGAACCAGGCCGTTGCCGAGAATCCTGCCAACGTGCGCGCCCCGATCCTGTTGGGCGACGTGGCCGCGGCGGCGGGCGATGCCCGCGCGGCGCTTGGCCACTGGCTTGGCATCGAGCGGCAGGATGCATCCTTCCTGCCGCTGGTGGCAGACCGCGTGGTCAAGGCCTACGCCAGCCTGCAGGAGGAGGGCGCCGCGCTGGAATGGCTGCGCGGCCTGCTCAAGGGCAAGCTGGCGCCGGAGGTGCTCGACACCGCCTACAAGGCAGAGCTGGACGTGAACGGCCCGGAAGCCGCCGCGCGCCTGATGCGCGAGCAGCTGCGCCGCCAGCCCACGCTGCTGGCGCTGACCAAGTATTTCGAGGCGCAGGCGGCGGTGGTCACGGCCGGCGCCCCGTCCGCGCAGCCGGCGGGTGCCGATGCCCCGGCAGAGGGTGCCGAGGGCAACGACGGCAACGGCGAGCAAGCGCAGGAAACCACGGCCATCCGAGACCTGCTGCAGCTGCGCACGCGCAACCTCGCGCGCTACACCTGCCGCGAGTGCGGCTTCCGCGCCCGGCTTTTCTATTGGCAATGCCCGGGTTGCAACCGCTGGGAAACCTACGCCCCGCGGCGCTCCGAGACGCTCGGCTGATCCCGGGCGGCCTGTGCAACAGAATTGAATTGACGCTATGAAAGTCACCATCATCGGCAGCGGCTATGTCGGCCTTGTCACCGGCGCCTGCCTGGCGGAACTTGGCAACGACGTGTTCTGCCTGGACCTGGACGAGCAGAAGATCGCGCTGCTTAACGCAGGCGGAGTGCCGATCTACGAGCCGGGCCTGCAGGAGCTGATCCAGCGCAACCGTGCCGCCGGGCGGCTGACCTTTTCCACCGACGTGGCGGCCAGTGTCGAGCACGCCGACGTGCAGTTCATCGCCGTGGGCACGCCCCCGGACGAAGACGGCTCTGCCGACCTGAAGTACGTGTTGGCGGCGGCGCGCAATATCGGCCGCCATATGACCGGCTTCAAGGTCGTGGTCGACAAGTCCACCGTGCCGGTGGGCACCGGCGACCGCGTGGCCGCCACGATCCGCGGGGAGCTGGCCGCGCGCAGCCTTGAAGACCTGCAGTTCTCGGTGGTGTCGAACCCCGAGTTCCTGAAGGAGGGCGCCGCGGTCGAGGACTTCATGCGCCCGGACCGCATCGTGCTGGGCTGCAACGCCGACGTCGCCGGCCGCCACGCGCAGGCCACCATGCGCCAGCTTTACGCGCCGTTCAACCGGCACCACGAGCGCACCTTCTACATGGACGTGCGCTCGGCCGAGTTCACCAAGTACGCCGCCAATTCGATGCTGGCCACGCGCATCTCGTTCATGAACGAGCTGGCCAACCTGGCCGACGAGGTCGGCGCCGATATCGAACTGGTGCGCATGGGCATCGGATCGGACCCGCGCATCGGCTACAGCTTCCTTTATGCCGGCGCCGGCTATGGCGGTTCATGCTTTCCCAAGGACGTGCAGGCGCTGATGCGCACCGCCGCCGACCATGGCAAGCCGATGCGCGTGCTGGAAGCAGTGGAATCGGTCAACGGCGCGCAGAAGCGCGTGCTGGGCGACAAGGTCGTGCGCCGCTTCGGCGATGACCTGACTGGCCGCACCTTTGCCGTGTGGGGCCTCGCCTTCAAGCCCAACACCGACGACATGCGCGAGGCGCCATCGCGGGTGCTGGCACGCGAACTGGTGTCGCGCGGCGCGTCGCTGCGCATGCACGACCCGGTGTCGATGGCCGAAGCCCGGCGCGTGCTTGATGCCGACCTGGCCGACCTGCCGGGCGGCGCCGCGCGCGTGAGTTTCCACGAGAACCAGATGGATGCGCTGGACGGCGCCGACGCGCTGGTGATCGTGACTGAATGGAAGGTGTTCCGCAGCCCCGACTTCGGCCAGATCAAGCGGCGCCTGAAGGCCCCGGTGATCTTCGACGGGCGCAACCTGTATGAGCCCGAGGCCATGGTCGAGACCGGCGTGGAGTACCACGCCATCGGCCGCCCGACCCGGCAGGCCGTGAACGAATGAGGCGCCGGCGGGTCAACGGACTCATCAACCGATAAGCTAACGCGACGGCTGAGGCCGTCGCGATATTGCCAAGGATCTTCATGAACAAGACCGTCATTCCGCAGGAGCAGATCCGGCAGTCCCATATCCTGGTGGTCGGCGACATGATGCTGGACCGCTACTGGTTCGGCGATGTGGAACGCATCTCGCCGGAAGCGCCGGTGCCGGTGGTGCAGGTCAAGCGCAGCGACGAGCGCCTGGGCGGCGCCGCCAACGTGGCCCGCAATGCCGCGGCGCTGGGCGCACGCGTGGGCATGCTGGGCGTGGTCGGCGACGACGAGCCGGCCCGCACGCTCGAGGCGCTGCTGGGCGAGAGCCACGTGCAGCCCTACCTGCACCGCGATCCCAAGCTCAACACCACCATCAAGCTGCGCGTGGTGGCGCACCAGCAGCAGTTGCTGCGCGTGGATTTCGAGAGCGCGCCGGCGCATGAAGTGCTGGCCGCGGTACAAGACCGCTTCCTGGCCCTGATCAACGACTACCAGGTGCTGGTGCTGTCCGATTACGGCAAGGGCGGCCTGACCCACGTCACGCGCATGATCGACGCCAGCCGCGCGGCCGGGCGCAAGGTGCTGATCGACCCCAAGGGCGACGACTACTCGCGCTACCGCGGCGCCACCCTGATCACCCCCAACCGGGCCGAGATGCGTGCCGTGGTCGGCGCCTGGAAGACCGAGGCCGATCTGACCATCCGCGCGCAGAACCTGCGCCGCGGGCTGCAGTTGGAGGCGCTGCTGCTGACGCGCTCGGAAGAGGGCATGACGCTCTACACCGAGGCCGAGGTGCTGCACGTCTCCGCCCAGGCGCGCGAGGTCTATGATGTATCGGGTGCGGGCGATACCGTGATCGCCACGCTCGCCACCATGCTGGGTGCCGGCGTGCCGCTCAAGGAAGCCGTGCAGCATGCCAATCGTGCCGGCGCCATCGTGGTGGGCAAGCTTGGTACCGCCGTCGTCTCTTATTCTGAATTGTTCGGCGCCGCCCCGTGAGGCGTGGCGCCCCCATCCTGATCCGACCATGACCATTATCGTCACCGGCGCCGCTGGCTTTATCGGCAGCAACCTCGTCAAAGGCCTGAACGACCGCGGCGAGACCAACGTCATCGCTGTCGACAACCTGACCCGTGCCGACAAGTTCCACAACCTGGTCGACTGCGAGATCTCCGACTACCTGGACAAGCAGGACTTCCTCGCGCGCTTTGCCCGCGGCGAGTTCGGCAAGGTGCGGGCGGTATTCCATGAAGGCGCGTGCTCCGACACCATGGAGACCGACGGCCGCTACATGATGGAGAACAACTACCGTTACACGCTGTCGCTGATGGAGAGCTGCCTGGAACAGGGCACGCAGTTCCTGTACGCGTCGTCGGCGGCTACCTACGGTGCTTCGCAGGTGTTCCGCGAAGACCGCGAGTTCGAACGCCCGCTGAACGTGTACGGCTACTCCAAGTTCCTGTTCGACCAGATCGTGCGGCGCCGGTTGCCGTCGGCGCTGTCGCAGATCGTGGGCTTCCGCTACTTCAACGTGTACGGCCCGCGTGAAACGCACAAGGGCCGCATGGCCTCGGTGGCCTTCCACAACTTCAACCAGTTCCGCGCCGACGGCACGGTGAAGCTGTTCGGCGAGTACGGCGGCTATGCCCCCGGCATGCAGAGCCGCGACTTCATCTCGGTCGAGGACGTGGTCAAGGTCAACCTGCACTTCTTTGACCATCCGGACAAGTCCGGCATCTACAACCTCGGCACCGGCCGCGCGCAGCCGTTCAACGACATCGCCGCCACCGTGGTCAACACCCTGCGCGAGGCCGAAGGCAAGCCGCGCCTGTCGCTGGATGAACTGGTGCAGGAAGGCCTGCTCGAGTACGTCAAGTTCCCCGATGCGCTGCGCGGCAAGTACCAGTGCTTTACGCAGTCGGATGTGTCGAAGCTGCGCAGCGCCGGCTACAGCGAGCCCTTCCTGTCCGTCGAGGAAGGCGTGGCGCGCTACTGCCGCTGGCTGATCGAACGCGCCGGCTGACAATCGGCGCGCAGCCGGCCGACACGTTTTCGTGCGGCCGGTGTCAACTTTTGTTGCCGCATGGGCCGCCGCTGTGGCCCGCCCCTATCCTGACCTGACCTCGCCGCCCCGGCGGGGGTGGTACCTCAGACCATCCACAGGAAAGGAGAGCCTTTATGTTCAAGCATTGGGTCCGGCAATTTGCCCGGCGTTTTTCCCTGGTTTCCCTCGCTGCAACCATCTGCCTGTTCGCTGGCGGTGCCGCGTATGCCGCCGTCGATGTCAATACCGCGGACGAGGCGGCGCTGAGCTCGGTCAAGGGCGTGGGGGCCGCCACCGCCCGCAACATCATCGACGAACGCAACAAGCGTGGGCCCTACAAGGACGCCGCGGACCTGGCCGAGCGCGTCAGCGGCATCGGGCCGAAGTCCGTGGCGAAGCTGCAGGACGCTGGCCTTGCCATCGGCGCGAAGGGAGCCGCAGCAGCGGCGCCGACAGCGGCCCCGGCCAAGGCGGGTAAGGCAGCGCCCGCTGCGGCCGCCAAGCCGGCGCGCTAGCAGGCGCAGGGGCTGGCGCCCGGCTGTCGCGCGGCCGGGCGCTCTCCTTGTTGGTATGGGTTGTGCTAGACCCTTGCCGCTTCGCACGCCCCGTGGCGGCGGAGTATCATGCGGACGCCGCGCTGGCAGGATCTGCCGCGCGCGGCTGCCGACAGGCACGCATCTACCAAACAACCAGGCACAATCGCGGCGGCTGCCGACCAGGCGGCCAGCCCGGACCACAGGGAGCAGAACAATATGGCGAATGGCGAGGACGCGGGATTCCTGCCGCAATGGCGGCTCAAGACCGAAGGCGTGATCGGGCCGGATGAGCGTCTGCCCGCCGGGCAGACGCTGCTGGCCGGCATCCAGCACGTGGTGGCGATGTTCGGCTCGACCGCCATCGCACCGATCCTGATGGGTTTCAACCCGAATATCGCCATCCTGTTTTCCGGCATCGGCACGCTGATCTTCTTCCTGTGCGTGCGCGGGCGGGTGCCGAGCTATCTTGGCTCCAGCTTCGCCTTCATCGCCGTGGTGATCGCCGCCACCGGCTACGCGGGCAGCGGCCCCAACCTCAATATCCCGGTGGCACTGGGCGGCATCATCGCCGCCGGCGCGCTGTACACGGTGATCGGCCTGATCGTGCAGGCGGTGGGCTACGCCTGGGTCGAAAAGCTGATGCCACCGGTGGTGACCGGGGCCATCGTCGCGGCGATCGGGCTGAACCTGGCCCCGGTGGCGGTCAAGGCGGTCAGCGGCGCGGCCCTCGATACCTGGGTGGGCCTGCTGACGGTGGTGGCCGTGGGGCTGGTGGCGGTGCGTGCGCCCGGCATGATCGGGCGCCTGCCGGTGCTGATCGGCGGCCTGGCCGGCTACCTCGCCTACTACCTGGGCACCAACGTGATGGGGCTGGGCAAGCCGGTCGACTTCTCGGGCGTGGCGGCGGCCAGCTGGTTTGGGCTGCCGGCGTTCACGGCGCCGACCTTCGAGCTCAGCGCCATGCTGCTGATCGCCCCGGTGGCGATCGTGCTGGTGGCGGAGAACCTGGGCCATATCAAGGCCATCGGCGTGATGACCGGGCGCAACCTGGACCCGTATATCGGCCGTGCCTTTATCGGCGACGGCATCGCGACCATGCTGTCGGCCAGCGGCGGCGGCACCGGGGTGACCACTTATGCCGAGAACATGGGCGTGATGGCGGTCACCAAGATCTACTCGACGCTGATCTTCGTGGTCGCGGCCGCGGTGGCCATCCTGCTGGGCTTCTCGCCCAAGTTCGGTGCGCTGATCCTGACCATCCCGGGTCCGGTGATCGGCGGGCTGACCATCGTCGTGTTCGGCCTGATCGCGGCGACGGCGGGCCGGATCTGGGTGCAGAACAAGGTGGACTTCTCCAGCTCGCGCAACCTGATCACGGTTGGCGCCACGCTGACGGTGGCCGCCGGCGACCTGACGCTGAAGCTGGGTGGCATGACACTGGGCGGCATCGGTACCGCCACCTTCGGCTGCATCCTGCTGTACCACCTGCTGGGCGAAGGCAACCACGAGGAAGGCTGAGCCAGGGCAGGATGGGCGCAGGCGGGCGGGCGGCAGCGTAAATCCCGCCTGCCGGCGAGGGATAGGTGTCTGGATTACAATGGCCGGCGAATTGGAATCCCCCGTTTGCGACCCCCTTTCGCGACCCATCGCCCCATGGCCTACAAGACAATTGAAGACACCATCGGCAATACGCCGCTGGTCAGACTGCAGCGCATCCCAGGTGCCGCCAACGACGCGCGCGGCAATGTGATCCTCGGCAAGCTCGAAGGCAACAACCCGGCCGGTTCGGTCAAGGACCGCCCCGCGGTGTCGATGATCGCCCGGGCCGAGGCGCGCGGGCGCATCAAGCCGGGCGACACCCTGATCGAGGCGACTTCCGGCAATACCGGCATCGCGCTGGCCATGGCGGCCGCCATCCGCGGCTACAAGATGGTGCTGATCATGCCCGAGGACCTGAGCCTCGAGCGCCGCCAGAGCATGGCGGCCTACGGTGCCGAGATCATCCTGACCCCGGTCAAGGGCGGCATGGAGTACGCCCGCGACCTGGCGGATTCGATGGAGCGCGACGGCAAGGGCGTGATCCTCGACCAGTTCGCCAACCCGGACAATCCGCAGGCGCACTACGAGGGCACCGGGCCGGAGATCTGGCGCGATACCGACGGCCGCATCACCCACTTCGTTTCGGCGATGGGCACCACCGGCACCATTACCGGCGTGTCGCGCTACCTGAAGGAACAGAACCCGGAGATCCAGGTCATCGGCGCGCAGCCGGCCGAAGGCTCGCGCATCCCGGGCATCCGCAAGTGGCCCGAGGCGTATCTGCCCAAGATCTACGATGCCAGCTACATCGACCGCACCGAGCCGGTGAGCCAGGGCGATGCCGAGCACATGGCGCGGCGCATGGCGTCCGAAGAGGGCATCTTCTGCGGCATTTCGGCGGCGGGCGCGCTCTGCGTGGCGCTGCGCATTGCCGAGGAAGTGGAGAACGCCACCATCGTCTTCGTGGTGTGCGACCGCGGCGACCGCTACCTGTCGACCGGCGTGTTCCCGGCGTGACCTGAACCGGTGCCAATGCAAAAAGGCCTCGCAAATTGCGAGGCCTTTTTGCATTGGCGGGCAGCTGGCGTCAGCCCATTGCCGCCTTGACCGCCTCGCCCAGCTGGTACACCGCCAGCGCATAGAAGAAGCTGCGGTTGTAGCGCGTCAGCACGTAGAAGTTGCGCAGGCCGAGCAGGTACTCGGTCGGCTGGTCGGGGGTGGGCAAGTCCACCACCAGCACGCCGGTCTCGCCTTCGCGCGCGGGGTCGATCGGCTCGTCCACGCGCAGGCCGGCGCGGGTCAGCTGGTTGAGCGTGCGCGTGGGCCATGGCTCGCCGTCGGCCGCCGCCGTGGCGACGCCCAGGCTGCCGGCGTCGCCGGCAATGCGCCACACCACCGGGCGGCCCGGCTCCCAGCCATGCAGCTGCAGGAAGCGAGCCACACTGCCGATGGCGTCGGTGGGGCTGTTGCGCAGGTCGATGCGGCCGTTGTTGTCGTAGTCGATGGCATATTCGCGCAGGCTGGTCGGCATGAACTGCGGGATGCCGATCGCGCCCGCGAAGGAGCCCAGCACCGAGTACACGTCGGTGCGGGTGTCGCGGCACCACAGCAGGTAGTCCGCCAGCTGGTTGCGGAACAGCGTGGTGCGGGCTTCGCGGTTGGGCGTGTCGGGGTAGTCGAAGGCGAGCGTGGACAGCGAATCGAGCACGCGGAAGGTGCCCATGTCGCGGCCATAGATGGTTTCCACGCCGATGATGCCGACGATGACCGAGGCCGGCACGCCGAACTCGGCTTCGGCGCGGCGCAGCGTGTCGCGGTTGTCCTGCCAGAAGCGCACGCCTGCGTTGATGCGGATTGGCTCGATAAAGCGCGAGCGGTAGGTGCGCCAGCTTTTGCGGCCGGTGGTGGCGGGCGGCATGATCAGGCGCACCACGGTGGCGGAATAGACCGCCTGGCCAAACCACTCCTGCAGCATGCCGTGGTCAAGGCGGTGGCGGGCCACCATCTCGTCGATAAACGCGCGGGTCTGCGGATTGTCGCGGTAGCGGCCGGGTTCGATCTCTTCCTCGCGCATGCTGACGCGGCGCTTGCCCGCGGCGACCAGGCTGGGGGAGAGGCCGCAGAGTCCGAGTGCGGCAGCGGAAAGCGCGGCGCCCAGCAGGGGGCGTCGCAGTGAGCGCTGGGTGTCGGTCATGATGTCCTTTGCAAGTCGCACCGAGTATAGCGGATGCCACTGCGGCAACTACGGGCAAGCCGTCACGGCATGGCGCGCCGGCGCCGCTGGGTGGCATGGGCTGGCGTGTGCTAACGTAGCGATTGGAGACAACATTGCGACGATAAGAGATGCCGACAGGCTATTACACGCACCCCGAGTTCCAGCGGCACGAGATGGGGCATTTCCATCCGGAGTGCCCGGAACGCCTGCAGGCGATCGAGGATCACCTGATTTCGCACGGGCTGGACGGGCTGCTGGAGCGCCGCGAAGCCCCGCCCGCCACGCGCGAGCAGCTGGAGCGCGTGCACCGTCCCGACTATGTCGATTCGCTCGAACGCGCCAGCCCGGCCAGCGGCTATCACGCGATCGATCCGGATACCTCGATGAACTCGCACACGCTTGCCGCCGCCACGCTGGCCGCGGGCGCGGCGGTGGCGGCCACCGATGCGGTGATCGCGGGCGAGTTCGAGAACGCATTCTGCTGCGTGCGCCCGCCCGGCCATCACGCCGAGCCCGATCGCGCCATGGGCTTCTGCTTCTACAACAACGTCGCCATCGCCGCGCGCCACGCGCTGCGGGCGCACGGTCTGGAGCGCGTGGCCATCATCGATTTCGACGTGCACCACGGCAACGGCACCGAAGCGGCATTCCGCGGCGACGAGCAGGTGATGATGTGCAGCATCTTCCAGCACCCGTTCTATCCGTACAGCGGCACCGAGCATCTCGCGCCCAATATGGTCAACATCCCGCTGCCGGCCTATTCCAACGGCATGGCCGTGCGCGAAGTGGTCGAGACCATCTGGTTGCCGCGGCTTAATGAGTTCCGCCCGCAGATGCTGTTTATCTCCGCCGGCTTTGACGCGCACCGCGAGGACGACCTGGGCCAGATGGGCCTGGTTGAGCAGGACTACGCCTGGATCACCGGCCAGCTGGTGGACCTTGCGCGCACCCATGCGCAGGGCCGCATTGTCAGCTGCCTGGAAGGGGGCTACAACCTGAGCGCGCTGGGCCGCAGCGTGCTGGCGCACCTGAAGGTGCTGCTGGAACGATAGGAGAGCATGGCCATGGCCGAGAACGATGCGCGCTTGGACGCGCCGCTGTTGACGGAATCGCGCGACGCCGCGGGCGTGGTGCGATTGACCATGAATCGGCCGCAGGCGTTCAATGCACTGTCAGAAGGGCTGCTCGACGCGCTGACCGAAGCCCTCGGCCGGCTGGCGTCGGACCACACCGTGCGCGTGGTGGTGCTGGCCGGCGCCGGCAAGGCCTTCTGCGCCGGGCACGACCTGCGCGAGATGCGGGCCTCGCCGTCGCACGACTACTACCGGCGCCTGTTCGACCGCTGCACCCGCATGATGATGGCGATCCAGAAGATGCCGCAGCCGGTGCTTGCGCGCGTGCAGGGCATCGCCACGGCGGCGGGCTGCCAGCTGGTGGCCATGTGCGACCTCGCGGTGGCCGCCGACGATGCGCGCTTTGCGGTATCCGGCGTCAACCTGGGCCTGTTCTGCTCGACGCCCGGGGTGGCGCTGTCGCGCAACCTGCACCGCAAGCAGGCCATGGAGATGCTGCTGACCGGCGACATGATCGACGCCGAAACCGCCCGTGAGCGCGGGCTGGTGAACCGGGTGGTGCCCGCTGGCCAGCTGGACGAAGAGGTGGCGCGCCTGGCCGCCAGCATCTGTGCCAAGCCGGCCGCCGCGGTGGCCGCCGGCAAGGGCCTGTTCTACCGCCAGCTGGAGATGGGCATCGAGGCCGCCTACCAGCTGGCCGGCCAGACCATGGCCTGCAACATGATGGACGAGTCGGCGCTGGAGGGGGTGCAGGCCTTCATTGACAAGCGCTCGCCGTCCTGGCGTGGCTAATAATCGACTTTTTTCCTTCTTATATGCCGGGAACGTATAAAGACATCGGTAAAAAGTCGTTTATGGTATGAAGCGAATCGCATAAAATACGCGCTTCAGAAAAATAACGAGCGGCAACAGCGCTGGAGATCCCTCGCCTGTTGCCGTTTTCTTTTGGTCACCTTTCCATGATCGAACTGCAAGGACTGTCGCAGCGCTTCCCGGGCGCGTCTGGCGACGTGCATGCATTGCGGGACGTCAGCCTGTCGATAGCGGCGGGCGAAGTCTTCGGCATTATCGGCCGCAGCGGCGCCGGCAAGAGCACGCTGGTACGCGCCATCAACCTGCTGAACCGGCCCTCGAGCGGCCGCGTGATCGTCGCGGGCCAGGAACTGACCGCGCTGGACACGGGCGCGCTGCGCCTGGCACGCCGCGAGATCGGCATGATCTTCCAGCACTTCAACCTGCTGTCGTCGCGCACGGTGTACGACAACGTGGCGCTGCCGCTGGAACTGGCCGGCAAGCCCAAGGCTGAGATAGCCGCGACAGTGCTGCCGCTGCTGGACCTGGTGGGCCTGTCGGCGCTGAAGGACCGCTATCCGGCGCAGATCAGCGGCGGGCAGAAGCAGCGCGTGGGCATTGCGCGCGCACTGGCCAGCAAGCCCAAGGTGCTGCTGTCGGACGAGGCCACTTCCGCGCTGGACCCGGAAACCACCCGCTCCATCCTGGAGCTGCTCAAGCAGATCAACCGCGACCTGGGGCTGACCATCGTGATGATCACGCACCAGATGGAAGTCATCAAGCAGGTCTGCGACCGCGTGGCCGTGCTTGAGGCCGGCCAGGTGGTGGAGACCGGGCGCGTGATCGACGTATTCCTGCGCCCGCAGCACGACGTCACGCGCGCCATGATCGGCGACGTCATCTCGCAGGAACTGCCGGCCAGCGTGCTCAAGCGCGTGGAGAGCCGGCTGGGCAACGGCCGCGACCACGTTTACCGCCTGGCCTTCACCGGCGAGGGCGTGGACCAGCCGGTGCTGGCCCAGGCGATCCGCCGCTACGGGCTGGACTTCAACATCCTGCACGGCCATATCGACGAGATCCAGGGCCAGGCCTTCGGCTCGCTGGCGATCATGGCCACGGGCGAACTGGCCGACGTGAAGGCGGCGATGGAATACCTGCAGGCGCAAGGCGTCGTGGTGGAGGAGTTCGAGCATGTGGTCTGAAATGTTTGACCTGTTCCTGACCTCGTTCAACGAGACCCTGCTGATGGTGGCGATCTCGGGCGCGGTCGGCTCGCTGCTGGGCGTGCCGCTGGGCGTGCTGCTGCACCTGACCAACCGCGGAGGCGTGCTGTCGCACCCGCTGTTCAACCGCGGCATCGGCGTGGTGGTCAATGCGGTGCGCTCGATCCCGTTCATCATCCTGCTGGTGGTGGTGATCCCGTTCACGCGCTTTATCGTCGGGTCGTCGATCGGCACCACCGCGGCGATCGTGCCGCTGACCATCGCGGCGGTCCCCTTTATCGCGCGCCTGGTGGAAAGCGCGCTGCGCGAGGTCGACAAGGGCCTGGTCGAGGCCGCCCAGTCGATGGGTGCCACCACCCGCCAGATCGTGTGGAAGGTGCTGCTGCCCGAGGCCATGCCCGGCATCGTCGCCGGCCTGACCATTACCTTTGTCAGCCTGGTCGGCTATTCGGCCATGGCCGGCGCGATCGGCGGCGGCGGCCTGGGCGACCTGGGCATCCGCTACGGCTACCAGCGCTATATCACCGAGGTCATGGTGGCGGTGGTGGTGATCCTGATCGTGTTCGTGCAGGCCGTGCAGAGTTTCGGCGACTGGCTTGTCCGCCGCATCAGCCACCGTTAATCAGCCACCGCCAAGCCAATTTTTTTCTGAAACAGGAACGCATAACATGCAACGTCGCAACCTGCTGCAATGGATTCTCGGCGCCGCGATCGGCGCAACGCTGGCCACTGGCGCCGTCGCCCAGGAAAAGCCGATCAAGATCGGCGTGACCGGCGGCCCGCACGCCCAGATCATGGAACAGGTGAAGAAGGTCGCCGCCAAGGACGGCCTGAACATCCAGGTGGTCGAGTTCAGCGACTACATCCAGCCCAACGCCGCGCTGGCTGCCGGCGACCTGGACGCCAACAGCTACCAGCACCTGCCGTACCTGGAGGCCCAGATCAAGGACCGCGGCTACAAGTTCACGCATATCGCCTATACGGTGACCTTCCCGATGGGCGTGTACTCCAAGAAGATCAAGTCGCTCGACCAGCTCAAGCAGGGCGCGCGCGTGGGCGTGCCTAACGATCCCACCAACGGCGGGCGCGGCCTGTTGCTGCTGCAGAGCAAGGGCGTGATCAAGCTCAAGCCCAACGCCGGCCTGAAGGCGACGCCGCTGGACATCGTTGAGAACCCGAAGAAGATCCGCATCGTCGAGCTGGACGCCGCGCAGCTGCCGCGCTCGCTGGATGACCTGGATGCCGCCGCCATCAACGGCAACTACGCGGAATCGGCCGGCCTGTCGCCCGTCAAGGACGCCATCGCCATCGAAGGCCCGAAGGGTCCGTACGCCAACCTGATCGCGATCCGCGAGGCCGACAAGAGCAAGCCCTGGGTGGCCAAGCTGGTGAAGGCCTACCACTCGCCGGAAATCAAGCAATACGTCACATCGACCTTCAAGGACTCGGTCATTACCGCCTGGTAAGCCGACGTCACTTTGAGGTTTTCATCCAATCAGACGATGCCCGCAAGCCCCGGTTTGCGGCACAATCGCTGGACGGCTGGGATCTGCCGGGCTATGCCCGGCATCATTTTGCCGATAAAATAGTACGATCGTTCGAAAAACAGGAGAGCCGCCAACCCGGTGGTTATAATGACGAGCGAACAAAATTTCTGACTATCAGCTATCAGTGGAGTGAGCGCATGAAAGTACTCGTCGCAGTCAAGCGGGTGGTGGATTACAACGTCAAGGTCCGCGTCAAGCCGGACGGCAGTGGCGTCGATCTGGCCAACGTGAAGATGAGCATGAACCCCTTCGACGAAATCGCCGTGGAAGAGGCCGTGCGCCTGAAGGAAGCCGGCGTTGTCACCGAAGTGATCGCCGTCTCGTGCGGTGTCACGCAGTGCCAGGAAACCCTGCGCACCGCGATGGCCATCGGTGCCGACCGCGGCATCCTGGTGGAATCGAACGAAGACCTGCAACCGCTGGCCGTGGCCAAGCTGCTGAAGGCGCTGATCGACAAGGAACAGCCGCAACTGGTGATCCTGGGCAAGCAGGCCATCGACGACGACTCCAACCAGACCGGCCAGATGGTGGCCGCGCTGGCTGGCCTGCCGCAAGCCACGTTCGCCTCGAAGGTGGTGGTTGCCGACGGCAAGGCCTCGGTGACGCGTGAAGTCGATGGCGGCCTGGAAACGCTGTCGCTCAAGCTGCCGGCCGTGGTCACGACCGACCTGCGCCTGAACGAGCCGCGCTACGTGACGCTGCCCAACATCATGAAGGCCAAGAAGAAGCAGCTCGATATCGTCAAGCCGGAAGACCTCGGCGTCGACGTCAAGCCGCGCCTGTCGACCCTGAAGGTGGTCGAGCCTGCCAAGCGCAGCGCGGGTGTGATGGTGCCGGACGTCGCGACGCTGGTGCAGAAGCTGAAGAACGAAGCCAAGGTTATCTGAGCGCGGGGGAGAAATAACATGACTGCACTCGTCATTGCTGAACACGACAATCAATCCATCAAGGCCGCCACGCTGAACACCGTGACCGCCGCAGCCCAGTGCGGCGGCGACGTGCACGTGCTGGTGGCTGGTTCCAACGCCAAGGCCGCGGCTGACGCCGCCGCCAAGATCGCCGGCGTGACCAAGGTCCTGCTGGCCGACGCACCGTACTTCGGTGACGGCCTGGCCGAGAACGTGGCCGAGCAGGCGCTGGCCATCGCCAACGACTACTCGCACATCCTGGCTCCGGCCACCCCGTACGGCAAGAACATCCTGCCGCGCGTGGCTGCCAAGCTGGACGTGGCCCAGATCTCGGAAATCTCCAAGGTCGACGCCCCGGACACGTTCGAGCGCCCGATCTACGCCGGCAACGCCATCGCCACGGTCAAGTCGGAAGACAAGATCAAGGTCATCACCGTGCGCGGCACCGCCTTCGACGCCGCTGCCGCCGAAGGTGGCTCGGCCGCCGTTGAAACCCTGCCGGCCGTGGCCGACGCAGGTGTTTCGCAGTTTGTTTCGCGCGAAGTGGCCAAGAGCGACCGCCCGGAACTGACCGCCGCCAAGATCATCGTCTCGGGTGGCCGTGGCGTGGGTTCGGGTGAGAACTACACCAAGGTGCTGACGCCGCTGGCCGACAAGCTGGGCGCCGCGCTGGGTGCCTCGCGCGCCGCCGTGGACGCTGGCTTCGTGCCGAACGACTACCAGGTCGGCCAGACCGGCAAGATCGTCGCGCCGCAGCTGTACATCGCCGTCGGCATCTCCGGCGCGATCCAGCATCTGGCCGGCATGAAGGACTCCAAGGTGATCGTCGCGATCAACAAGGATGCCGAAGCCCCGATCTTCTCCGTGGCCGACTACGGCCTGGTGGGCGACCTGAACACCGTGGTGCCGGAGCTGGTGGCAGCACTGGGCTGATGCCTCGCCGGCCGCGCGGCGGCCGGCACGGGTAGCAAGTACGAGCCGTTCCGGGGGTGACCCGCGAACGGCTTTTTCATACATGTTGGGAGACATCGATGACTTACCGTGCGCCGATCAAGGACATGCTGTTCGTCATGAACGAGCTGGCCGGGCTTGAGGCCGTCAGCAAACTGCCGGGCTTCGAGGAAGCCACGCCGGAAACGGCCGAGGCGGTGCTGGACGAAGCCGCCAAGTTCAACGAGCAGGTGGTCGCGCCGCTGAACCGCGCCGGCGACCTGGACCCGAGCAGCTGGAAGGACGGCGTGGTCACCACCACGCCCGGCTTCAAGGAGGCCTTCCGCCAGTTCGGCGAGGGCGGCTGGCAGGGCGTGCTGCATCCGCAGGAGTTTGGCGGCCAGGGCCTGCCCAAGCTGGTCGCCACTGCCTGCAACGAGATGTTGAACACCGCGAACCTGTCGTTCGCGCTGTGCCCGCTGCTGACCGACGGTGCCATCGAGGCGCTGCTGACCGCCGGCACGGATGAACAGAAGGCCACCTTCCTGCCCAAGCTGATCTCGGGCGAGTGGACCGGCACCATGAACCTGACCGAGCCGCAGGCCGGTTCGGACCTGGCCGCGGTGCGCACCCGTGCCGAGCCGCAGGGCGATGGCACCTACAAGGTGTTCGGCACCAAGATCTTCATCACCTACGGCGAGCACGACATGGCGAAGAACATCGTCCATCTCGTGCTGGCCCGCACGCCCACCGCGCCCGAGGGCGTCAAGGGCATCTCGCTGTTCATCGTGCCGAAGTTCATGGTCAACGCCGACGGCAGCACCGGTGAGCGCAACGACGTGCATTGCGTCTCGATCGAGCACAAGCTGGGCATCAAGGCGAGCCCCACGGCCGTGCTGCAGTTCGGCGACCATGGCGGTGCCATCGGCACGCTGGTCGGCGAAGAGAACCGTGGCCTCGAGTACATGTTCATCATGATGAACTCGGCACGCTTCTCGGTCGGCATGCAGGGCATCGCCGTGTCCGAACGCGCCTACCAGCAGGCGGTGGCCTTTGCGCGCGAGCGCGTGCAGAGCCGCCCGGTCGATGGTTCGGCGCGCGAGGCGGTGACCATCATCCACCACCCTGACGTCAAGCGCATGCTGATGACCATGCGCGCGCTGACCGAAGGCGCGCGCGCCGTGGCCTACGTGGCCGCGGCCGCCAGCGACGCGGCGCACCAGCATCCCGACGAAGCCGTGCGCCAGCAGAACCAGGCCTTCTACGAGTTCCTGGTGCCGGTGGTGAAAGGCTGGAGCACCGAGCTGTCGATCGATGTCACCAGCCTGGGCGTGCAGGTGCACGGCGGCATGGGCTTTATCGAGGAGACCGGCGCGGCGCAGCACTACCGCGATGCGCGCATCCTGCCGATCTACGAAGGCACCACGGCAATCCAGGCCAACGACCTGATCGGCCGCAAGACCGTGCGCGACGGCGGCGCCGTGGCGCGCGCGATCTGCGCGCAGATCGCCGAGACCGAGGCTGCGCTGGGCAAGCACAGCTGCGCCGGGTTCAGCGCGGTGCAGGCGCAACTGGCCAAGGGCCGCGCGGCGCTGGAAGACGTGGTGGCGTTTGTCGTGGCCAATGCCAAGTCGGACCCGAATGCCGTCTTTGCCGGCAGCGTGCCTTACCTGAAGCTGTGCGGCATCGTGTTCTCCGGCTGGCAGTTCGGCCGTGCGATGCTGGCTGCCGATGCCAAGCGCGCCGAGGATCCTGCCTTCCACGATGCCAAGATCGCGACCGCGCATTTCTTCGCCGAGCACATCCTGTCGCAGGCGTCGGCATTGCGCGATGCCGTCGTCAGTGGTGCGGCACCGGTGAATGCGATGACGGCCGAGCAGTTCTGAGCGGCCTGACAGTCACCGGAAAGAAAAAGGGCGACCCCGCGGGGTCGCCCTTTTTACTTATCGAGACAGCGCCCGCTTCAGGCAGTGGCCGGCCTGTGCGCCAGGTGATGGCGCGTCGGCTTCAGGTAGCGGCCCACCGACAGGTCGTCGGCGCGGATCGCCGGCGACGTGCCCGAGACCAGGTCCGAGAGCAGCTTGCCCGAGCCGCAGGCCATGGTCCAGCCGAGCGTGCCGTGGCCGGTGTTCAGCCACAGGCCGCGCACCTGGGTCGGGCCGACGATGGGCGTACCGTCCGGCGTCATCGGGCGCAGGCCGGTCCAGAAAGTGGCGCGGCTGACATCACCGGCGCCCGGGAACAGGTCGGTCACCACATGCTCGAGCGTGCGGCGCTTGGCCGGATCCAGGCTGCGGTCGTAGCCGACGATCTGCGCCATGCCGCCCACCCGGATGCGGTCGTCGAAGCGGGTGATGGCAACCTTGTAGGTTTCGTCCAGCACGGTGGACACCGGACTGCGCGACGGATCGCTCAGCGGCACCGTGATCGAGAAGCCCTTGAGCGGGTACACCGGCAGGTTGGACATGCCACGCAGGAACGGCTTGACCAGTTGCGTCGTCCAGCTGCCCAGCGCCACCACCACCAGGTCGGCGTCCATCGGCTGGCCGTCGACCACGGCGCCAGTGACGGCATCGCCCTGAGTCATCAGGCTGTCGATCGAGCGGTTGTACAGGAACTTCACGCCCAGCATCTGGGCCATGCCTGCGAGCCGTTGCGTAAACAGCGCGCAGTCGCCGGTTTCATCGTTGGGAAGGCGCAGGCCGCCGGCCAGCTTGTGGCGGACGGCGGCCAGCGCCGGTTCGCTCGCGGCGAGTTCGTCGCGCGAAAGCAACTGATAGGGCACGCCGGCTTCTTCCAGCACGGCGATGTCCTTGGCCGCGCCCTGCAACTGCTCGTCGGTGCGGAACACCTGCAGCGTGCCTTGCTGGCGGCCTTCATAAGCGATGCCCGTCTCCGCGCGCAGCGCGCGGATGCAGTCGCGGCTGTATTCGGCCAGCCGCACCATGCGCTCCTTGTTGACGGCGTAGCGTTCGGCGCTGCAGTTCTGCAGCATCTGCCACATCCACTGCAGCTGGAACAGGGTGCCGTCCGGACGGATGCTGAGCGGCGCGTGTTCCTGGAACATCCACTTGATCGCCTTCAGCGGTACGCCCGGCGCCGCCCACGGCGACGCATAGCCGGGCGAGATCTGCCCGGCGTTGGCGAAGCTGGTGCCGAGCGCGGGCCCGGCCTCGCGGTCGACAATGGTCACTTCGTGACCGGCCTTGGCCAGATACCACGCACTGGTGACGCCAATAACGCCACTGCCGAGTACGAGAACGCGCATGTCCGGGGGCTCCAACTGCGATAACAAGTTGATAGAGGATTTATCTCTATACTATTGAATCCAATCCAGTCATTGTTATCGAATTTCTCAGGAAAACAGGAAAAACTCATGAGAACGAGCCGCCAGCCGACCCGCACCCTCGACCGGCTCGACCGCAAGATCCTGATGGCGCTGCAAAGCGACGGCAGGATGTCGATGAAGGACCTGGCCGAGGCGGTCGGGCTGACCATCACGCCCTGCATCGAGCGCGTCAAGCGCCTGGAGCGCGATGGTGTCATCATGGGCTACTACGCGCGGCTGAACCCGGCGCTGCTGGGGAGCGCGCTGCTGGTGTTCGTCGAGATCTCGCTGGGCAACAAGTCGGGCAATATGTTCGAGCAGTTCCGGCGCGAGGTGCTGCGCATCCCGGAAGTGCTGGAATGCCACCTGGTCTCGGGCGATTTCGACTACCTGATCAAGGCACGCATCCGCGAGATCGGCGAATACCGCCGGCTGCTGGGCGATATCCTGCTGCAGCTGCCCGGCGCAGCGCAGTCGAAGAGCTATGTGGTGATGGAAGAGATCAAGGAGACACTGGCGATTTCCGTCGAGGAGAAGAGCCAGTCAGTGTGACCAAGGCCAGCATGGAGCGCCCCCCGCAGAAACCCAAGCCTGCCAGCAGCCGCCCGACGCGGCCCGATGCCGACCCGGACGCGCTCGCGCCGCAGGCAGGCCCGCGGCCGCCGGTGGCGCGCAAGGGCCGGGGCGCCGTGAGCAACCTGCAGGGGCGTTTCGAGCGCGACCAGCGTGAGGCGTTCGACGATGGCTGGGGCAGTGCACCGGAAGACGCACCGCTTACCATCGAGGCCGCACCGTCGCCGGAAGCCGCCCCGCTGCCGCCGCTGCGCACGGAAGTCCATATCGAGCGCGCCCGTTCGGTCCTGACGCGCAATGCATCGCCCGACATCCCGTTCGATGTCTCGCTCAACCCCTACCGCGGTTGCGAGCACGGCTGCATCTACTGCTTCGCCCGCCCGACGCACGCCTACCTGGACCTGTCGCCGGGGCTGGACTTTGAAACGCAGCTTTATGCCAAAACCAATGCCGCGGAGCGGCTGCGCGAGGCGCTGGCACGGCCGTCGTACCGCTGCGAGACCATCGCGCTGGGCGTCAACACCGACGCCTACCAGCCGATCGAGCGCGAACATCGCATCACGCGCGGCCTGCTGGAGGTTCTGAGCGAGTGCGACCACCCGGTGGCGCTGATCACCAAGTCGTCGCTGATCGAGCGCGATATCGACCTGCTCGCGCCGATGGCGGCGAAGCGGCTGGCGGTGGCGGCGGTCACCATCACCACGCTGGACGCCGGCATCGCGCGCACACTGGAGCCGCGCGCGGCGACGCCGTCACGCCGGCTGCGCACCATCCGCACGCTGACCGACGCGGGCATCCCGGTGGGTGTGAGCATCGCCCCGGTGATCCCGTTCATCACCGAACCCGACCTGGAGCGTGTATTGGAAGCGGCGCACAAAGCGGGCGCCGTCTATGCAAACTACATCGTGCTGCGGCTGCCCTGGGAAGTGCGGCCGCTGTTCGAGGAATGGCTGCTGGCGCATTTTCCCGAGCGCGCGGAACGGGTGATGAACCGCGTGCGCGACATGCGCGAGGGCAAAGCCTACGATGCCAGCTTTGCCTCGCGCATGCGCGGTACGGGCGTGTGGGCGGACTTGCTGCGCCAGCGTTTCTACAAGGCCGCCGAACGGCTAGGGTTCCGTTACAACCGGTTCGAGCTGGATGCGTCGCGTTTCCGCCCGCCAGTCAGGGGGCCCCGCGGCAAGGACGATCCGCAGGGTTCGCTGTTCTGAGTCATCTGAGCGCGCTCGGTGGCCAGCTGGTCGCCGATCATGCTGCTGGCGAGTTCCAGCGCGGCCTTCGCGCTCGATGGCGGCAGTCCAGAGGACAGCGCCAGCCTGACAGCGATCGCCGCCAGGCGTCCTTCCTCATAGGTTGGCATGTCGATGCTTGCTCCTTTGCGCGCGGGCGTGGCCCCGCCGCGCGTGACGCCGCCGGAATCGGACGGCTCTACCAGTATGGGCGAATTGGCAGAAAGGGGAGCCGCCGTTTACGCCGGCCTTGATCGTGCGCAAGCGCGCAGCGCGCTCCAGGTACCGGGCCGGTCCCAGTAGGGCGGGTTGCCGAAGCGCCCGGCGAAGAAATCGACGAATGCCCGGGTCTTGGGCGGTACCAGGTGCCGGCTGGGAGACACTGCCCAGATCGGCACTGCTGCCGTGGCCGCTATTGCGACAACGCGCGGGCGGCCTCGACCTGCGATTCGAAGAAGGTCTGGAAACTGATCGCCAGACCGGCCATCAGCAAGCCGGTGCCGATCAGCAGCGACAGGATCACCAGGATCACCACCGGCCAGCCCGAGCGCGTGGGTTTGCCGTGCGGGTTGAAGCGTGCGTCCCATTTGTCGTCCGGGCGCAGCCCGTAGACGATGGCCGCCAGGAAGGCGCTGATGACGGAGGTTCCGCCGGCGACGGCGAAGGTCCAGTTCAGCGCCGGGGTGCCCGCGCCGGTCGCCATCGAGGTCACGCCGATCGCGCCCGCCAGCAGCGCCAGCAGGTGCGCCCAGCCATACGGGTCGCGCAGGCCGCCCAGGTAGAAGCGATGCGCGCCCAGGCTGCCGCACAGGAACGCCAGCGCCACGGTCAGCAGCTTCGATTTGCCGCGGGCGGGCGGCGAGGCGAGCGTGGGGGCAGGGCGGGCTGGCGTGGCTGCAGGCATGGTCGGATATCCGGCGGTTGCGGGCCGGCAATGCACCGGCACGGGAGCGGCGGCACACGGGTACCGGCCGGCCCACATTGTACGCCGGCAGTCAGCGCAAGAAAGGGAAGTGCGTCAGAAGACGCGCAGGACGGCGCTAATGCCAGCCGGACTGCAGGCCGTCCAGGAAGGCCACCGCGTGCTCGCTGATATGGGTTTCGCCGTAGAGGACCAGGGTCAGGATGCCCATGAACAGGATTGACAGCGATAACTGGCCGGCGTGTTCGGCCAGGTCGCTAAGAAGGGATGACATGATAAACCTCACAGAATTATTGTTTTTGTCTTTCTGGAGGCTGCGCCCGGGCCGTCTGGATCGGGTCCGGCAGGAGGTGTCGGGCAGAGGCAGGTCAGTTCGATTGCCGTCTGCACTGGACGGCACGCTGTGAGCCCCGGACAGCGCCGGGCGGCAGCCTGTGCGTGGCACCCGGAAAGCGGGGCACACACTCAAATAGAGACAGGGGGAGCGGGGGAGGAGTTCCGCGAACAGCCGAAAGACAGTTGGGCAGTGCAGCGATGGGCGGGGTTGCGCCGACAGCCGTCAGCAGCGACCTTTATCGGCTATTGTCGCGGCCACGTGCCTGCCAGCCGGGGCCGACGTTGCTGGGCCGGGAGTCGTTGCGGGCTTCATTGGGGTTGTCGCGTTCCTGGCCCCGGCCGCGGTTATCGTCGCGGGCGCCAGCCAGCGCGGCGCGGCGCCCGCTCAGGCGGTCGTCGGCACGGGCGCGTGCCTCCATGCGGTCGATCTGGGCTTGCACGTGCTCGCGGCTCTCGGCGCGCACGCTGGCCATCTGCCAGCCGTCGCGGGGCTGCGGCTGCATCCGTGCGGAGCGGCCATCGGGACGTACTTGTTGCCAGAACGCGACCTGGGCATGGCTGGCGGCAACCGCGCCGACCAGGCCCGAGGCCACCAGGATGCCAGCCACCAGGTCGCGCAGGAGAGAGCGGGTGAGCATGCGGATTCCCAGGTTCCTGACGCGCTGTGTTGCTTTTGGAAGATGGGTTCATGGTACGCATGGGCCATCGGGGCGCCTATGCCAATCCCGTTACCGGTGTAACGGATTGTTTCGGCCACCCAGACCCCCGTTCCGTGGGGTTTTCAGCGGGTTTCAGGGTCGGTAGCGGATGCGGTAAATGGCCCCGGCAAGATCGTCGCTGACCAGCAGCGAACCGTCCGGCGCAACCAGGACGTCGACCGGGCGGCCCCACGGCCTGCCGCCGCGCAGCCAGCCTTGCGCGAACACCTCCTGGTGCACAGCCTTGCCGGCATCGTCCAGCGTCACGCGGACCACGCGGTAGCCGGACGGCTCGCTGCGGTCCCAGCTGCCGTGCTCGGCGATGAAGACGTTGTTGCGGTAGGCCGCCGGGAATTGCGTGCCGGTGTAGAAGCGCATGCCCAGGGCCGCCACGTGCGCGCCCAGGCGGGCGACCGGCGGCACGAACTCGGCGCAGGGGCGCTGGCTGCCGTATTCGGGATCGGCAACCGCGCCGGCATGGCAGTACGGGTAGCCGAAATGCTGGCCGGCGGCGGTGGCGCGGTTGAGCTCGTCGTCGGGCACGTCGTCGCCCATGCGGTCGCGGCCGTTGTCGGTGAACCACAGCTCGCGCGTGGCCGGGTGCCAGTCGAAGCCGACGGTGTTGCGCACGCCGCGTGCCACCACCTGCAGGTCGCTGCCGTCGGGCTTCATCTTCATGATGTTGGCGTAGCGGTTCTCGTCGGGCGCGCAGATATTGCATGGCGCGCCGACCGGCACGTAGAGGTAGCCGTCGGGACCGAAGGCGATGAATTTCCAGCCGTGGTGCCCGTCCGTCGGGAAGCGGTCGCTCACCACCGTTGGTGCCGGCGGCTTGTCGAGGCTGGCCTCGACATGGTCGATCCGCACGATCTTCGACACCGAGGACGCATACAGGCTGCCGTCGTGCAAGGCCACGCCGACCGGCATGCGCAGCCCGGTGGCGACCGTGCGCACGCGCGGCCGGGCCCCCAGCGCGTCGGTCACCGCGTAGACCTTGCCTTCGCTGCGCGAGCCGACGAAGAGCGTGCCCGACGGCGACATCGCCATGGCGCGTGCGCCTGGCACGTCCTGCGTCAGCACCTCGATGCGGAAACCAGGCGGCAGCCGGACCTGGTCCAGCGGCAGGGCGGCCGGTGCGGACCCGGTGCCTGCCAGCAGTACAATGGCGAGCAGGGACGTAGGCCGTACGGTGCGTGCCATGAAGTGCAGAACCGGGCGCATGTCGGGCCTCCTGTCGCGGTTTTTACCACGATGCCTGCGCGGCAGGCGCGCGTCAATCACCTAAGTTCACCTAAGTGTTTGTTTGGCCTCGGTAATTGGGCTATACTCTTGCGTTTCGTGTTCGAACGTCCTCGAACACCCCGTTTTCTGAGGAATCATTCCATGGTCGTTATCCGTCTGGCTCGCGGCGGCAGCAAGAAGCGCCCGTTCTTCAACATCGTCGCCACCGACTCGCGCAACCGTCGCGATGGTCGTTTCATTGAGCGCGTTGGTTTCTACAACCCGCTGGCTACGGAAGGTGAAGAAGGCCTGCGCCTGGCGCAAGACCGCCTGGCCTACTGGCAAGGCGTTGGCGCCCAGCTGTCGCCGACCGTTGCCCGCCTGGTCAAGCAAGGCGCCGCCAAGGCTGCTGCCTGATAGTCGCCTGCAGCGCGCCCCGTCGAACCGTTTTTACGGCCGGCCGGGCGCGTTCTTATTGCACACGTGACTGAACGAAAGCAGGGCGCCGCCCGGCCGCTGAACCGACCGCTGGTTCAGCCCCAGGGCGAGCCGCAAAAGGCTTGCAAACTGCCCGCGGCGCTCCTGTATGCCGACCCCCTGCCGGAAGACCTGGTGGAGGTCGGCTATATTGGCGCTGCCTACGGCATCCGTGGCTGGATCAAGGTCTTGCCGCATGCCGATGATGCTTCGGCCCTGCTGCATGCCCGCCGCTGGTGGTTGCTGGCACCGCCGCAGGCGGGGCTGGTGGCGGCCGATGCGTCGCGTGCCCAGCCCGTCTGCGTAAAGATCGCGCAGTCGCGCGAGCACAGCGGCACCGTCGTGGCGCAAGCGTCCGGCGTGGCCGACCGCAATCTTGCGGAAGCGCTCAAGGGCCGTCGCGTGTGGATCCGGCGTGCGGATTTTCCCGCGCCGGAAGAAGATGAGTTCTACTGGGTCGACCTGATCGGCTGCACCGTCAGCAACGAGCAAGGCGAGTTGCTGGGCGAGGTGTCCGGGCTGATCGACAACGGTGCCCACCAGATCCTGCAGGTGGCCTGCGTGCTCCCTGACGGCAAGGCCGGCGAACGGCTGATCCCGTTTGTCGATGCGTTCCTGCGCTCGGTGGATACCGCGGGCAGGCGCATCGTGGTGGACTGGGGGCTCGACTACTGAGCCTGTGCCCATGCGGTGCAGGATTGGGATTGGGAGAGAGCGGATGCAGTTCGATGTGATCACGCTGTTTCCCGACATGTTTCGCGCGCTGACCGACTGGGGCATTACCAGCCGGGCGGCCAAGCAGCAGCGCTATGGCTTGCGTACCTGGAATCCGCGTGATTTCACGGTCGACAACTACCGCACCATCGATGATCGTCCTTACGGCGGCGGCCCCGGCATGGTGATGCTGGCCAAGCCGCTGGATGACGCGATCGATGCCGCGGTGGCGGCGCAGGCGCAGGCCGGCGTGCCAAAGCCGCATGTGGTGCTGATGTCGCCGCAGGGCAAGACGCTGTCGCATGCCAAGGTGATGGAACTGGCTGAACGGCCAGGCCTGGTCTTGCTGTGCGGCCGGTATGAGGCCATCGACCAGCGGCTGATCGACCGCCGCGTGGACGAAGAAATCAGCCTCGGCGACTTTGTGCTGTCAGGCGGCGAACTGCCGGCGATGGCGCTGATCGACGCGGTGGTGCGGCATCTGCCCGGCGTGCTGGGCGATGCGCAGTCCGCGGTGCAGGACAGTTTCGTCAACGGCCTGCTGGATTGTCCGCACTACACGCGGCCGGAAGAATATGAAGGCGTGCGGGTGCCCGAGATCCTGCTCGGGGGCCATCACGCCGAGATCGAGAAATGGCGGCGCCAGCAGGCGCTGGCCAACACCGCGAGCAAGCGCCCCGACCTGATCGAGGCCGCTCGCGAACAAGGTTTGCTGACCCGCGCCGACGAGAAATTCTTGTCGGAATGGGCGGCGAAGGAAGGGCGGGGGGAAACTCCCGCCAGGTAAAACCCCATCCTCTGCCGGGGCCCGGGCAATGCCTGGGGCATACAACGCCGGCACGATGGTTACGGAGAAAAAACGATGAACATCATCGAGCAGATCGAGAAGGAAGAGATCGCGCGTCTGACCGCGAACAAGACCATCCCCGCATTCGCACCTGGCGACACCGTGATCGTCAACGTGAACGTGGTGGAAGGTACCCGCAAGCGCGTGCAGGCCTATGAAGGTGTGGTGATCGCCAAGCGTAACCGCGGCCTGAACTCGTCCTTTATCGTGCGCAAGATCTCGTCGGGTGAAGGCGTGGAACGTACGTTCCAGCTGTACTCGCCGCTGATCGCCGGCATCGAAGTGAAGCGTCGCGGCGACGTGCGTCGCGCGAAGCTGTACTACCTGCGCCAGCGTTCGGGCAAGTCCGCACGTATCAAGGAAAAGCTGGTGTCGAAGGCTGCTGTCGCTGCCAAGGCTGCGCAGTAAGCTGGGCATGCCGGCCGGGGCAGCCCGGCCAGCGTTTCCTCAGGAAGGGCACCCCAGGGTGCCCTTTTTGCATTGGCGTGGCGCAAACGGTGGAAGCGGCAGGCGCTTTTGCTGCAGCGCCAGAATGCGCGCTTCTGTCATACTTGCGATGTTATGCGTCCTGCCTTCGATCCCGAATCCCTCCCCGTCATCGACACCGACCTGCGCAACGGCGCCCTGAGCGCGCCGCGGCTTGAGGTGGACTTTATCCGGCACCGCTTCCGGGTGCCGCCGGCCTGGGCGCCGGAGCTGACCGATGAATCGCGCGTCTATGACCGCAGCCGCGGGCTGCGCGACGCCGCCGTGCTGGTGCCGCTGGTGGAGCGCCATGACGGCCTGACGGTGCTGCTGACGCAGCGCAATGCCAACCTGAGCGCGCATGGCGGGCAGATCAGCTTCCCGGGCGGGCGGCAGGAGTCATGGGATGTCAACCGGATCGACACGGCGCTGCGCGAGACTGAAGAAGAGGTGGGACTGGCGCGCGACTATGTGGAAGTGCTGGGTGCGCTGCCGGACTACATCACCGGCACCGGTTTCCACGTGAGCCCCGTGGTAGGGCTGGTGCGTGACGGTTTCACGCTGCGCCCGGATGCCTCGGAAGTCGCCGATGTCTTCGAAGTGCCGCTCGCGTTCCTGATGGACCCGTCCCACCATGAACGGCGCCTGTTCCGCTGGGTCGACGGCGAGCGGGTGTTCTACGCCATGCCCTATCCGCGTGAGACCGGCGGCCACCGCTTTATCTGGGGCGCCACCGCGGGCATGCTGCGCAATCTTTACCACCTGCTGGCGGCTTGAGCCGCCGGCTTCTTACGCTGCGGCCTGGTCCTTGCTGCCGATGCAGTGGGGGCAGCTCTTGCCGACCACGTAGTGCGGGCTTTGCTGCTCCTGCGGCGTGACCACCGCGCGGCAGGCAAAGCACTGCTTGGGACCGGCCGGCTCCAGGTTGGGGTTCAGCGCGGTGCGGTAGTCAAAGACGAAGCAGTCGCCGCGATAGTGGCTGCCGCCGACTTCCTCGAAGTACTTCAGGATGCCGCCCTCAAGCTGGTACACGCGCTCGATACCGGCTTCCTGCATATGGATCGCCGCCTTCTCGCAGCGGATGCCGCCGGTGCAGAACGACACCACGGTCTTGCCTTCCAGCTCCGCCTTGTGGGCCGCCACTGCCTCGGGAAATTCGCTGAACTTGGCGATGTCGTATTCGACGGCGTCTTCGAACGTGCCAACCGCGACTTCGAAATCATTGCGCGTGTCCAGCATCACCACCGGGCGGCCTTCGTCGTCGTGCCCCTGGTCCAGCCAGCGCTTCAGGTCGGCCGGCCGCACTGACGGCGCGCGGCCTTCCTCGGGGCGGATCAGCGGCATCTTCATGGTGATGATTTCCTTCTTGGCGCGCACCAGCATGCGCTTGAAGGGCTGGTGTTCCGACGGGCTTTCCTTGGGCGCGATATCGGCAAAGCGCGCATCGGCGTGCAGCCAGGCCATGAAACCGTCGATGGCCGCGCGCGGGCCGGCCAGGAACATATTGATGCCTTCCGGCGCGAGCAGGATCGTGCCCTTCAGGCCGGCCGCTTCGCAGCGCTCGCGCATGGCCGGGCGCAGGGTCTCGATGTCGTCCAGCGAGACGAATTTGTAAGCGGAAATATTGACGATCTGCATGGGAGGCTGCGCGCGTACGGCGGCGCCTGGCAAGGCGCTGACGGCCGGCAATAACTGCCTGATTGGAAAGGCGAAATTATACCGCGCACGGCGCTTGCCGAGGCGCAATCCCCAGCGCGCCATTCAGCTTTGCGATGATCCCGCGGGGCGCTGGCTGCACGCAATATTGGAGGCATGCCAGCGGGCTGAGCCGGTACAATGTCGCCCATGTCCGCACCCCGCTTCGTACACCTCCGCCTGCATTCCGAATACTCCATCGTGGACGGCATCGTCCGCCTGGAAGACGCCGTCAAGGCCGCTGCCGCCGATGGCATGGGCGCGCTCGCCCTGACGGACCTCGCCAACGCCTTCGGGCTGATCCGTTACTACAAGGAGGCGCGCGGCGGCGGCGTGAAGCCGGTGGTCGGTGCCGACGTCTGGCTCACCAACGCCGAGGACCGCGACAAGCCGTCGCGCCTGCTGCTGCTGGTGCAGGACCGCCGCGGCTACCTGAACCTGTGCATGCTGTTGTCGCGCGCATGGCTGGGCAACCAGCACCGCGGCCGCGCCGAGATCGATCCGGCCTGGTTCCTGGAACCCGGCGAGGACGACCTGCCGCTGGCCACCGGCCTGATCGCCCTGTCGGGCGCAATGGGTGGCGATATCGGCATGGCGCTGGCCAACGGCAATGCCGACGGTGCGCGCCGCGCGGCACAGCATTGGTCCACGGTATTCGCGCAGCGCTTCTACATCGAACTGCAGCGCGCCGGCAATGCCGGCACCGATGCCTACGTGCAGCAGGCCGTGCAGCTCGCGGCGGAACTGCAACTGCCGGTGGTGGCCACGCATCCGGTGCAGTTCATGACGCCGGACGACTACACCGCGCACGAGGCGCGCGTGTGCATCGCCGAGGGCGAGCTGCTGGCCAATCCGCGCCGAACCCGGCGCTTTACCACCGACCAGTACTTCAAGACCCAGGATGAGATGTGCGCGCTGTTCGCGGACATTCCCTCGGCACTGGAGAACGCGGTCGAGATCGCGCGCCGCTGCAACCTGACGCTTGAGCTGGGCAAGCCGCGCCTGCCGCTGTTCCCGACGCCCGACGGCATGTCGCTGGACGACTACCTCGTCTACATGGCCAAGGACGGGCTGGAGAAGCGCCTGGCGGTGCTGTTCCCCGACGAGGCGGTGCGCGAATCGAAGCGCCCGGAATACTACGCACGGCTGGAGTTCGAGACCGGCACCATCATCAAGATGGGCTTCCCCGGCTACTTCCTGATCGTGGCGGACTTTATCAACTGGGCCAAGAACAACGGCGTGCCGGTGGGTCCGGGCCGGGGCTCGGGTGCCGGTTCGCTGGTGGCCTATGCGCTCGGCATTACCGACCTGGATCCGCTCAAGTACGCGCTGCTGTTCGAGCGTTTCCTGAACCCGGAACGGGTCTCGATGCCTGACTTCGACATCGACTTCTGCCAGCACGGCCGCGATCGCGTGATCACGTACGTGAAGGAGAAGTACGGCAAGGACGCGGTATCGCAGATCGCCACCTTCGGCACCATGGCGGCCAAGGCCGCGGTGCGCGACGTGGGTCGCGTGCTCGACCTCGGCTACGGTTTTGTCGACGGTATCGCCAAGCTGATCCCGTTCAAGCCGGGCAAGCTGGTCACCATCGAAGAGGCCAAGAAGGAAGAGCCGCTGCTGACCGAGCGCGAGAACAACGAGGAAGAAGTGCGCCAGCTGCTGGAACTGGCGCAGCGCGTCGAAGGCATGACCCGCAACGTCGGCATGCACGCCGGCGGCGTGCTGATCGCGCCCGGCAGGCTGACCGACTTTTGCCCGCTGTACACGCAGGGCGCGCAGAACGACGGCATGAGCGGCGTGGTCAGCCAGTACGACAAGGACGACGTCGAGGCCGCGGGCCTGGTCAAGTTCGACTTTCTGGGCCTGACCACGCTGACCATCCTGGACTGGGCCGAGCGCTATATCCGCCGCCTGGACCCCAGCAAGGCCGACTGGAACTGCAGCCATATCCCGCTCGACGACAGTCCCGCCTTCGACATCCTGAAGACTGCCAACACCGTCGCTGTGTTCCAGCTGGAAAGCCGCGGCATGCAGGGCATGCTGAAGGACGCCAAGCCTGACCGCTTCGAGGACATCATCGCGCTGGTGGCGCTCTACCGCCCCGGCCCAATGGACCTGATCCCCAGCTTCTGCGCGCGCAAGCACGGCCGCGAAAGGGTGGAGTATCCCGATCCGCGCGTCGAGCCTGTCCTGAAAGAGACCTACGGCATCATGGTCTACCAGGAGCAGGTGATGCAGATGGCGCAGATCATCGGCGGCTACTCGCTTGGCGGCGCCGACCTGCTGCGCCGCGCCATGGGCAAGAAGAAGCCCGAGGAAATGGCGCAGCACCGCGTGATGTTCCGCGAAGGTGCCGACAAGAATGGTCTCTCCGCGCAGCAGGCCGACGATATCTTCGACTTGATGGAGAAGTTCGCGGGCTACGGCTTCAACAAGTCGCACGCGGCCGCGTACGCGCTGCTGGCGTACTACACCGCGTGGCTCAAGGCCCACCATCCGGCCGAATTCATGGCAGCCAACATGTCGCTGGCCATGGATGACACCGACAAGGTCAAGATCCTCTACGAGGACTGCAAGCTCAACAAGCTCGCGGTGCTGCCGCCTGACGTCAACGCCAGCGAATACCGCTTCGCGCCGACCGACCCCAAGACCATCCGCTACGGGTTGGGTGGCATCAAGGGCAGCGGCCAGGGCGCGATCGAAGACATCCTGCGCGCGCGCGAGGAGCGGCCCTTCGCCGATCTGTTCGACTTCTGCGAGCGCGTCGACCGCCGCCAGGTCAACCGTCGCACCATCGAGGCCCTGATCCGCGCCGGCGCCTTCGACAGCCTGAACGACAACCGCGCCCAGCTGCTGGCATCGGTGCCGATCGCGATGGAGGCCGCCGAGCAGAAGGCCGAGTCCGCCAACCAGGTGTCGCTGTTCGACCTGATGGGCGATGCCGGCGAAGCGCACCGCCCCGAGCTGCTCGACGAACCGCGCTGGAGCCCCAAGCGCACGCTGCAGGAAGAGAAGCAGGCGCTCGGCTACTACTTCTCCGGCCACCTGTTCGACGCCTACCGCGACGAGGTGCGCCGCTTCAACAAGGGCACGCTGGCCGCGCTGGAAAAGGAAGTGCAGGGCAACGGCGGCGGCTTCGGCCGCGACGTGCGCGGCAAGACCATCGCCGGCGTGATCTCAGGCATCCGCACGCAGATGACCCAGCGCGGCAAGATGCTGATCGTGACGCTGGACGACGGCACCGGGCTGGTCGAGATGACGGTGTTCAACGAGCTGTTCGACGCCAATCGGCACATGTTCGGCGAGGACGAGCTGCTGATCGCCACGGGGAATGCGCGGCACGATACGTTTACCGGCGGGGTCAGGTTTACGGCGGAGTCCGTGATGGACCTGGTGGCCGCACGCGTCAAGTTTGCCAGCGCCGTGCGGTTGTCGATGAATGGGAATTCGTCGACCGGGATCTTGCGTGAACTGCTGATGCCGCACCTGGCCCGCGCCAGCGGTGCGCAGGGGCTGCCGGTGCGCATCCATTACCAGTCGGCGGCGGCTTCGTGCGAGGCCATGCTCGGAGCGGACTGGAAGGTGGTGCCCTCCGACGAGGCGCTGACCGCGTTGCGGCTGGCACTGTCGCCGGACGGCGTCAGCACCCTCTACGAATAAGCCAACGGCAGCGGCGGTCTCAGGCCGCCTGCCGGGCGGCACGCGCGCTGGCCGCCAGCGCTAGCAGCGCGTCGACGTGGGCCTCGATGCCCGGATCGTAGTTGAGCATCGCCATCGGATCCGCCAGCCGGCCCTGGCCGCTGCGTGCTGCGTCGACCGCGGCGCGAATCGCGCGGTCGAGGGTCTCGGCGCGATCGCGTGCGAAGGCATGCACCGCCTGCGTCCGGATCACCTCCAGGCAGGCAATATTGTCGGCAAAGACCAGCGGCGTGCCGCACAACACCGATTCCACGCCGACCAGTCCGAACGGTTCATAGCCCGAAGCCAGGATGGTGAAGTCCGCGGCGCGGTAGAGCGCGTCGATGCGGCTGCTGTAGCCCAGTTCCCGTACCCGCGGGATGGTGCGCCCGACCGGACGGCCGGCCACGGCAAGCGTGATCGGCAGGTCCGATTTAGAGAAATAGTCGGCAAGCAGGTCGAAACCCTTGCGGGCATGGCCCGAAGACGGGAACAGGAACACGACCTCATCGTCACCGAAACCGAACTCACGGCGCAACGCGGTGCGCGCGTCGGCGTCCACCGGCGTGAAGCGCTGCGTGTCGACCGGCGGATAGATCAGTTCCACGCGATCCGGCGGCATCCCGTACAGCTCGATCACCTCGCGGCGCATCAGCGCCGAATGCGCCACCACGCGGTGCGCGCCAGCATACTGCGCACTCTCCAGTTCGATCTGCCATTGGTCCGAGCGGCGCGCTGGCGTGCCGCGTGCGGCGAGATAGCCGCGATGGGTGCCGCCGCAGATGGCGATATCGGAGCCGCGCACGCGGTTGCAGCCGATCAGCACTTCGTCCGCGGGACGGCGCGCTTGCAGCCGCCACGAGAAGTAGCGGTCGCGCAGCTTGCCGGGCAGCCACGACACCACGATCCGGTGCGGGGCAATGCCGGCCGCCTGCGCCACGCCGGCGTCGAAGCGGCGCGCGTAGACCGATACCTCGGTGCCGGCGCGGCCTGCCATTGCCCGGCTGATGTCGAGCGCATAGCGTTCCAGGCCGCCGCCAGCGCCGAATCGATTGCAGGAGATGCCAACTTTCATCGATGCATGGAATAAGGGGAGAGGGGCGGCCGGCCGCCTCAACGGGTGACCTCAGGGGCTGCTGCCTTGAGATCGGCGTCGGCCTGCAACTGCGCCAGCTTGGCGTACTTGTAGTAGCTTGCCTGTGCGTTCATCAGCGCCACGCCGAAGCCTGCACTGCCGTCCAGGAAGCCGCGCTTGAGTAGGTAGGTCCGGATGAAGGCCCACAGGCCGTGGCCCGCGGCGGACGCCACCGAACTACGCTTGCCCCGCGCGTAGGCCTGCTGCGCGCCTGCGCTGGAGTAGCTGTCGATCTTGCGCAGCACGTCCGACAGTGTGCGGTAGCTGTAATGGATCAGCGGCTCGCGCAGATGGGTGACCGGGTCGTCCACCTTCAGGTGTTCGTGGACCAGGTCATCCGTGAAGCGGCCGCGGCCCTTGCGGAAGACGCGGGTCACATAGTCCGGATACCAGCCTGCGTGGCGCACGAAGGTGCCGCAGAACGCTGACAGGCGCGGCAGCGCAAGCGCGTGAGCGTCGGCGCGCTCAAGCTGGCCCAGGATCTCGTCGCGCAGCGCGGGCGTGACACGTTCATCGGCATCGAGACTCAGGATCCAGTCGCCGGTGGCGGCGTCAACCGCGCGGTTCTTCTGCGGGCCGAACCCAGGCCAGTCCTCAGTCTGGATGACAGTGGCGCCAGCGGCACGCGCAATCGCCACCGTGTCATCCGTGCTGGCCCAATCCACTATAATCGCCTCTTCGCACCAGGACACGCTTTCGAGGCATGGCCCGATATTGTGAGCTTCATTCCTGGTAATGATGACGGCCGAGACTCTCATGGAACATAGGGGAGGCACGCAGGTCGGACAAGACCGACGGGCCGCCGGAGTCGCCCACGGCGCCAGGCGCTGGATCGAGACCGCGTATTCTACCGCACTGGCGCATGACGCCCTTCGCGCACCCTGATGCCCCCGAGTCGGCTAGCGGGCCGTTTCCTGATTCTCAAATTGATGATACGAGCACAATTGTCCCGTTCTGCCGGGATGGAAGAAGTCTTCCTTCTGCCTGCGCGTGCAGCACTGGTCTCTCTCTTGCCGGCTGCAATCCGGGCAAGACCTGACCCACAGGCGCTGGCCGCATGATCAGCGCCTACGTCATCAATCTCGACACCGCGCGGGAGCGCCGGGAGCGCATTTCCGGCCAGCTGGCCGGCCTTGGCATCCCGTTCCAGGTGTTCCGGGCCGTGGATGGCCGCGTGCTGGCGCAGGAGGAACTGGCCAGCAAGTACGATGCCGCCGCCGCCGCCGCGCGCTACCGGCCCATGAGCCGGGGTGAGGTCGGGTGCGGGTTGAGCCACCTCGGTGTGTACCGCCAGATGCTGGACGACGGCGCCGCCTTTGCGCTGGTGCTGGAAGACGATGCTTCGCCTGGCCCCGACCTGGCAACCGTGCTGGCCGACCTGGAGTCGCGCCTGGATCCGGACCGGGCCGAGGTAGTGCTGCTGTCCCATGTCGACAAGTACACCCGCTGGGGTGCCCGCAGGCTCGGCGGCGAACGACGCCTGGTCAGGCGCTATGGCGAATGGTGGCGCGCGCACGGCTACGTGGTGACGCGCGCCGCAGCGCAGCGGCTGCTGGCGGGCTTGCAGCCGATGTGGTGCGCGGCCGACTACTGGTCGGCCTTCGAAAAGCAGGGCCTGGTGTCGGTCAGTGCGGTGGTGCCATATTGCATCGGCCTGACCGAGCTGGCCGAGACCTCGTCGCTCGAAACGCATCGCGCCGACCTGGACGCCACCGACAAGGCTCAGCGCAGCATCGGCTATTATCTGCGCCGCTACGTCTATCAGCGCTTCCTGTTCCAGCTCATCGTCAGGCCCTTCCTTCGGGTAGCCCGGCAGAAGCGGCCGGGCTAGCGCCGGGCCGGCACGCCGCCTCCACACACAAGAAATATCAGTGACCACATCCAAACCGCCCATTTCGCCAGGTGCCGCCGTGCCGTCCAGCATGGCCAGCCGGCTCTGGTCTTACCTGCGCCCTGAACTGCGCATCTTCATCGGCGCCATCCTTGCCATGGCGGTCGTGGCGGGCAGCGAAGGGGTGATTCCCAAGGTCGTCAATGATTTGCTCGACAAGGGTTTCGGCGGCGACTACGCCGGCACGCTGTGGCATGTCCCCGCCATCCTGACCGGCGTGGCCCTGATCCGCGGCGTGGCGCAGTTTGCCTCGGGCTACCTGCTGAACCTGATCTCGAACCGCGTGCTGCTGAAGATGCGGCTGCAGATGTTCGAGCGCCTGCTGCAGGCGCCGGCGTCGTTCTTCCACCGCAACACGGCGGCTTCGCTGATCAATGCCGTGATCTTCGAGGTCAACCAGGTGCTGCAGATCCTGACCAGCGTCTTTATCACGCTGGTGCGGGACTCGCTGACGGTTGTCGCGCTGCTGATCTACCTGTTCTATACCAACTGGCGCCTGACGCTGATCGTGGCGGTGATCCTGCCGGTGATCGGCTACCTGATGTCGAAGATCAACCGCCGGCTGCGCAAGCTCAACCGCGATCACCAGTCCTTTACCAACAACGCTGCCTATGTCGTGGAAGAGGCCGTGGGCGGCTACAAGGTGGTCAAGCTGCACGGCGGCGAAGCCTACGAGATGGGCCGCTTCCGCACCGTGGCCGAGCGGCTCAAGAACTACTCGATGCGCATGGCGGTTGCCGGCGGGCTGACCCAGCCGGTCACGGCCTTCCTGGCCGCGCTGGCGCTGTCGGTGATCATCACCATTGCGATGGTGCAGGCGCAGGCGAACCAGACCACGGTGGGCGGTTTTACCGGCTTTGTGATGGCGATGCTGCTGCTGATCTCGCCGCTCAAGCACCTGACCGACATCAACCAGCCGCTGACGCGCGGCCTCACCGCAGCCGAGATGATCTTCCGGCTGATCGATGAACCGATCGAGCCGCAGGACGGTGGCAAGATGCTGGGTCGTGCCCGTGGCGAGCTGGCCTTCGAGCAAGTCGGCTTCCGCTACGGTGAAGCATCGCGCGCCGCGCTGGAGGGCATCGACCTGCGCGTCAGCCCAGGCGAGGTGGTGGCGCTGGTGGGCCCGTCGGGCAGCGGCAAGACCACGCTGGTCAACCTGGTGCCGCGCTTCTTCGACCCCACTGGCGGGCGCATCCTGCTGGACGGCACGCCGCTGACCGAGTTGTCGCTGAAGGACCTGCGCAACCAGATTGCCTTTGTCAGCCAGGACGTGGTGCTGTTCAACGACACCGTCGCCGCCAATGTGGCATATGGCGCGCAATCCGACAGCGAGATCGACATGGCCCGCGTTGAGCGCGCGCTGGCGGCCGCCTACCTGACGGAAACGGTCAAGGGGCTGCCGGAGGGCCTGAACACCAATATCGGCGACAACGGCATGAAGCTGTCCGGTGGCCAGCGCCAGCGGCTGGCGATTGCCCGGGCGCTGTACAAGGACGCACCAATCCTGATCCTGGACGAGGCGACTTCGGCACTGGATTCGGAGTCGGAGCGCCAGGTGCAGGCGGCGCTGGAGGAACTGATGAGGGGCCGGACCACGCTGGTGATTGCGCACCGCTTGTCCACCATCGAGAACGCCGACCGCATCGCCGTGCTGGACCACGGCCGCGTGGCGGAGCAGGGCACGCACGCGCAGCTGCTGGCGGCCAACGGCCTGTACGCCGGGCTGCACCGGATCCAGTTCGCGACGCAGCAAGGGTAACGGACCTACCAACGACAAAGGCCGGCGCTTGCGCCGGCCTTTGTCGTTTCCTTCGTGCTCAGCTTGGCGAGGTGACGGGCGGCTGCACGCCCAGCACTTCATCGATGGCAGCCAGCACCTGGTCCCGCCGCGGCACCACGCCGCCGCCGCCCAGCGAGACCGCGCGGCCCGGCGCATCGACGCCGTACAGGTGGCGCGACGTGGTCGTGAACAGGATCACGGTCGGGCGGCGCAGCGCATCGGCGATATGCACGAAGCCGGTGTCCATGCCAACCACCAGCGATGCCTTGCCTACCATCTGCGCCACGCCGGTGATGCTCAGGCGCGGCATCACTTCGGCGTTGGGCACGCTGGCGGCGATGGTTTCGGCTTCCTTGCGCTCCGCGTCGTTGCCCCAGGGCACCAGCACGCGCAGCCCGCGCGCCGAGATCGCGCTGCCCACGCTGATCCAGTCGGCGACCGGCCACTTCTTTTCCTCGCTCGAGGTGGCATGGAACAGCATCGCGTACGGACCCTTGGCGGCCGGCGCCGGCGTGTCTGCGGGCATCTCCAGGCCGTAGTTCATCTCTTTGGTCAGCTCATAGCCCAAGGCGCGGCTGACGGCGCGGCGCATCCGCTGCCGCGCGCAATCTTCTTCGACAAATGGCTGGAACACATGGTTGTAGGCGAAGCGGGCGCCGCTCTCGCCCAACTCTGCCACGGGGTAGCCATAGCGATTGCGGGTGCGTGCCAGGAACGTCACGATGGCGCTCTTGTAGACGCCGTGGACGTCCAGCACCGCATCGTACTTCTCGCGGCGCAGTTCACGCAGCGCACTGAAGATCGCACGCAAGCCAGCCCAGTTGCGTGCCTTCTTGAAGCCGCGCAGCGGCGCGGAAATCACACGCTCGATATTCGGATTCCAGCGCGGCACGTCGGCGCAATATGAGTCAGCGATCCAGTCGATCTTGACGCCGGGAAAGGCCCGCTGCAGGTCTGCGACCAGCGGCTGGGTGAACACCATGTCGCCGAGGGAGGTCAGCTTGACGATGAGAATACGTTTCATCAGGAACAGTAGGGCGGGCAGTGTGCCCGCCTGGTTCGGAAGGTGCGTAGTATGCCTGAGAACCATCGGACATGGTCCGTGCGATGCATGGGCGACATGGCGCCCGCAACGCCCATGCCGATCCGTTAGTATCTGCATCAGAAGCTCACGATCGATGACGCATATCCAACAGGAGACCACCATGTCCGACACGGCATTCCCCATCAGCCGCTACCCCATCCCCGCGCTGACCGACCTCCCCGACGACATCCGCGCCCGCATCCTGGAAGTCCAGGAAAAAGCCGGCTTCGTCCCCAACGTCTTCCTGGCGCTGGCGCACCGCCCCGACGAGTTCCGCGCGTTCTTCGCCTACCACGACGCGCTGATGCTCAAGGAGGGCGGCCTGACCAAGGGCGAGCGCGAGATGATCGTGGTGGCGACTTCCGGTGCCAACCAGTGCCTGTACTGCGTGGTGGCGCATGGCGCGATCCTGCGCATCTATGAGAAGAAGCCGCTGGTGGCGGACCAGGTGGCGGTGAATTACCTGAAGGCGGATATTCCGCCGCGCCAGCGCGCGATGCTCGACTTTGCGATGAAGGTGTGCAAGGCGTCGCATGAAGTGGGCGATGCCGACTTTGCCGCGCTGCGCGAGCACGGTTTTTCCGAGGAGGATGCCTGGGATATTGCCGCGATCACGGCGTTCTTCGGCCTGTCGAACCGGATGGCCAATACCGTCAGCATGCGCCCGAACGACGAGTTCTACCTGATGGGCCGGGTGCCGAAAGCGAAGTAACGCCGCAGCGGCTCAGCGCACCTCGGCGCAGGCCCCGCTCTTGGGGTCGAACAGCACCGGCCACGCCTGCTCGTAGATGCCGGGCGTGCAGTGCTTCTCGCAGCGGTTATGGGCCAGCGTCACGCGGCGTGGGTCCTGCCACACCAGCAGCTTGCACTGGCTGCCGTCGATGGCCTGCAGTTCGATGTGCGGGGTCTCGCGGACCTGCCGGAACTCGGCCAGGTTGAATTCGCAACTGCCGCGCCGCGATACCCACAGCTTCCACTTGAGCGCACGCACCTCGTTGGCCCTGACGTCCATCAGCGCGTCTTCGCGGAAGCCGTCTTCCTCGGTGCGCTTGCAGGCGGCGGCAATGTTGATGGTCTTGTTTGCGATCGGGGTGGCGCGCTCCTTGGGCGCGGCGGGCGCTTCGCCCTTCGCCTCGGGTGGCGGTACGGGGGCGCGCTTGGCGATCGGCAATGGCAATGGCGCGCACGCCACCGACAACAGGAGGGCCAGCAGACAGGCCCCATGGTTCGTGGCGTTCATGCCGGACTCCTTGCTTGCCGACCGGGCCGCGCCTCGCATCGGGGCGGCAAGCCGGGCGCGGCATCCGTGCGGATGCCGCTGACTACCTTGGCTTAGTTATAGCGGATGGCAAACGGAATTGGGGTAGGACCATCCCCGAGTCCGTAAGGTGGCGGACGCAAGCGGACAGGCGCAGGCGCTGCAACGTGGTTACGTTCGTAAACAGCCTGATACACAGATGCGGGATGCGGCGTGCTAGCCTTCCTCAACCATCGCTCGCCGCCCCCACAATGAAGCCCCGCACCCTTGTTGCCCTCGTTGTATTGCCCGTGCTCCTTGGCACCATTTCCGCCGCCGCCCATGCCGACGACGACTGGGACGATGACGATCACCGCTACGCGCGCCGGTACAAGGGCGGCGACTACAAGGAAGAGTTCTGGGTCGGCAATTGCAAGATCAAGCGCAAGTGGAAAGACAATGGCGAGTACAAGGAAGAGCGCAAGTGCAAGGACCGGCCGGTCATGTACCAGCCGCCGCCGGCTGTGTATTACCAGCCCGAACCCGCCTTCGTGGTGAGCCCGCAAGTCGTGATCCGGCCCTAGTGTCTTGTTCCGGCCAGAATGCAGAAAGGCCCGCCAGTGAGCGGGCCTTTCCATGCCTGCGCCGGCATCTTCACATCAGGATGATGTCGTACTGCTCCTGGTGGAACGTCGATTCCACCTGCAGCGAAATCGGCTTGCCGATGAAGTCGCCAAGCATCGCCAGATGCTGGCTTTCTTCTTCCAGGAACAGGTCGATCACTTCCTGCGAGGCCAGGATGCGGAATTCGCGCGGGTTGAACTGGCGCGACTCGCGCATGATCTCGCGCAGGATGTCGTAGCAGGCCGTGCGCGGCGTCTTGACCTGGCCCTTGCCCTGGCACACCGGGCATTGTTCGCACAGCACATGCGCCAGCGACTCGCGCGTGCGCTTGCGCGTCATCTCGACCAGGCCCAGCTGCGAGAAGCTGTTGACCGTGATGCGGGTGCGGTCGCGTGCGAGCGCTCGCTTCAGCTCGGACAGCACCGCGTCGCGGTGCTCGACGTTCTCCATATCGATGAAGTCGATGATGATGATGCCGCCGAGGTTGCGCAGGCGCAGCTGCCGCGCGATGGTGTGGGCCGCCTCCAGGTTGGTCTTGAAGATGGTGTCGTCGAAGTTGCGCGCGCCCACGTAGCCGCCGGTGTTGACGTCGATGGTCGTCATCGCCTCGGTCTGGTCGATCATCAGGTAGCCGCCCGACTTCAGGTCCACCCGGCGCGACAGCGCCTTCTCGATCTCGGCGTCGATATTGAACAGGTCGAAGATCGGGCGCTCGCCGGTGTAGTGCGACAGCCGCGGCAGCACCGCCGGGGTGTATTCCTTGGCGAACTCCAGCAGCATCTGGTAGTTCTCCCGCGAGTCGATCTGGATCACGCCGGTGGCGTCGTTGATAAAGTCGCGCAGCACGCGCTGGGCCAGGTTCAGGTCCTGGTAGAGCAGGTTGGGCGCGGGCAGGGTGGTGGCGTTCTGGCGGATCGCGCCCCAGATCTTGCGCAGGTAGGCAATATCGTTGCCGAGTTCTTCGTCGGTCGCTTCCTCGGCGATGGTGCGCACGATAAAGCCGCCGCGCTCGTCGTCGGGCACCAGGCCCTGCACGCGGCTGCGCAGCGCCTCGCGGTCCACTTCACCCTCGATGCGCTGCGAGATGCCGATATGCGGATCCTGCGGCAGGTACACCAGGGTGCGCCCGGCGATGCTCACCTGGGTGGACAACCGCGCGCCCTTGGTGCCGATCGGGTCCTTGATCACCTGCACCATCAGCGCCTGGCCTTCGAACAGGGTCTTCTCGATGGCCAGCTGCGGGGTGGAATTGTTGCGGTCGGCATCGCGCGGATGCCAGATGTCGGCCACGTGCAGGAAGGCGGCGCGTTCCAGGCCGATGTCGATAAAGGCCGATTGCATGCCGGGCAGCACGCGTACCACCTTGCCCAGGTAGATATTGCCGACCAGCCCGCGGGTCAGCGTGCGTTCGACATGCAGTTCCTGCACGGCGGCCTGCTGCACGATGGCGACGCGGGTCTCTTGGGGCGTGATGTTGACGAGGATGTCTTCAGTCATAGCGGGTGAAACGCGTCGCCGGTGGCCCGGCTGTATAGGGTGGCCCGGCGCGGGGGCCGGGTCTTGTCTGGGCACGGAGGGCGCGGCTCAGAACTGCAGATGGGCCTGGCGAAGTAACGCCGCCGTCTCAAACAAGGGTAAGCCCATGATACCTGAATAGCTGCCCGCGATCCGCTCGACGAACTCCGCCGCGCGGCCCTGGATGCCGTAGGCACCGGCCTTGCCGAGCGGCTCGCCGCTGGCGACGTAGCGCTCGATCTCGGCGGGCTGCATCGGGCGGAAGGTGACTTCTGAGATCGACAGCGCATGCCGCATGCCCGTGGTCGACACGATCGTCACGGCGGTCAGGACGCGGTGGGTGCTGCCCGAGAGCGCGCCCAGCATGGCCGCGGCATCGGCGCCGTCAGCGGGTTTGCCCAGGATGCGGCCGCCCAGGCAGACCGTGGTGTCGGAGGTCAGCACCGGCGCATCGGGCAGCGCGCGGCGTTCGCGGCGGCGCAGCGCGGCTTCGGCCTTCAGCGCGCAGACGCGCTGGACGTAGTCGTCGGGGGTCTCGCCGGGCTGGACCGCCTCGAGCGCTTCGGCATCCTCGTCGTCATCGGCCAGCAGCAGTTCGTAGCGCACGCCGAGCTGGGTCAGCAGCTCGCGGCGGCGCGGGCTCTGCGAGGCGAGGTAAAGATAGTCGTGCAAGGTGTCGGGCATCGCGGCGGAGGGGCCTTCCGGCGACAGCCGGGATCAGGCCCGATGATAGGGGTGGTTCTGTGTGACGGACCAGGCGCGGTACAGCTGCTCGGCCAGCAGCACTCGCACCATGCCGTGCGGCAGGGTCAGGCTGGACAGCCGGATCAGGGTGCTGGCGCGGGCTTTCAGGGCCGGGTCGAGCCCGTCGGCGCCGCCGATCAGGAAGGCCACGTCGCCGCCCTCGCGCTGCCAGTCGGTCAGCTGCGCGGCCAGTTGCACGGTGGTGAAGTCGCGCCCGCGCTCATCCAGCGCGACGATGCGGCACTGTTTCGACAGCGAGCCCAGCACCGCCTCGATGCGCGCGGCTTCGCGCTGCATCACGGTGGCGGCGTTGTTGCTGGACGAGCGGGCTTCGGGCTTGACCTCGCGCAGTTCGATGCGCAGCTCGGGCGGCATGCGCTTGGCGTACTCGCTGAAGCCGGTTTCGATCCAGCCGGGCATCTTGTGGCCGACGGCCACGATCACCAGTTGCATGGGGCAGGGGACGGGTCATGCTGCGCGGCCGCCGGGCGGCCGCGCGCCGGGACTCAGGCCGAGCGGGTGGTGCGCTTGCGCGCGGCCGGCTTGGCTGCTGCGGTCTTGCTGGCAGCGGTCTTGCTCGGGGCCTTCTTGACCGCGGTCTTGGTTGCAGTCTTGCGCGCGGTGGTGCCAGCAGCGGTCTTGCGCGGCGCAGCGGCGCGGGTGCCGGCGGTCTTGGTGGCTGCCGTCTTGGTGGCGGTCTTGCGGGCCGGCTTGCGGATGGTGGCGATGGCGTCGGCGTCGGTGTCCTCATGGCCCATCGGCGGCGACGGCTCCTTCATGCCTTCGGGCAGGCGGGCCAGGGCGGGGCGCAGGTTGCTGGCGCGGCGCACGGTGCGCACCGGAGCTTCGTCCTCGT
>NZ_JFJW01000095.1:0-17679 GCF_000611125.1 Cupriavidus sp. SK-4 | reverse complement strand
GGGCCGGGCCGCGGCCGCCAGTGGCCAGCTTCATGCGCACCGGCTTGTCGCCCCAGATCTCTTCCAGGTTGTAGTACAGGCGCAACTGCGGCTGCAGGATGTGGACCACGGCGTCGCCGCAGTCGACCAGCACCCATTCGCCGGTTTCCAGGCCCTCGACCGCCACGATATGGCCGCCGGCTCCCTTCACCGTATCCCGCACCGACGCTGCTAGCGCCTTGGTCTGGCGGTTGGATGTCCCGCTGGCAATCACCACCCGGTCGAACAGTTCGGTCAGGTGGCTGGTGTCGTACACCTTGATGTCCTGCGCTTTGACATCCTCGAGGCCGTCGACGATGGCGCGTTGCAGTTTACGAATATCCATGGTGTCTTCTTGTTCAGCTGAGATCGGTTGGGGGTGGGCGCCGGGCCTGGTGCAACCCCGGTCATGCCCTGGCCGGGGCGTTGCGGTACAGCCCGTGGTTGGCAATGTAGTGTGCCACGCCGGGCGGCAGTTGGTCATCTGCCGGCTGGCCGGCTGCCAGCCGCTGGCGCAGGTGGGTGGAAGACAGGTCGACGGCAAGCGTCTGGTCGATCCACATCCGGCCGGAGGGCGTGCATTGTATCAGGTGCGTGTCAGCCTGGCGTTCGGCCAGTGCCGTCAGCACCGGACCCTCCAGTGCCGCCAGCTCAAAACGCGGCCGCGTGGCGGTGCACAGGTGCACGTGTTCGAACAGGGCCTGCCAGCCGTGCCAGGTGTGCAGGCGCAGCAGCTGGTCGGCGCCCATCAGCCAGCACAGCGAGGCTTCGGGGCCGTATTCGGCGCGCAGCTGGCGTACCGTGTCGATGGTGTAGCTGGGGCCGGCGCGGTCCACTTCCATGCGGCTCACGCGGACCTTGGCGCCGCTGTCGCCAAGCGCAGCGGCGGCCAGTTCGGTCATGGCCAGGCGGTCGGCGGCAGGGGTCACGTCGTCGCCTTTTTGCCACGACTGGCCGGTGGGAATCCACACCAGCTCATCCAGCCCAAGGTGTTCGATGCACAGCCGCGCCAGTGCGAGGTGGCCGACATGGGGGGGATCAAAAGTGCCGCCAAGGATACCCAGACGATAAGGGCGGGCGGACGGTTGCGGCGGTTCTCCCGCGTCGGGGGCGGGTTTGCGGTGTTGCGCTGGATTGGCCATAGGTCAGGCGTCAGGCCCAGTCGCGCGCTGGCAGGAAATTGGTGTACAGCGCCGCTTCGGGGCTGCCCGGTTCCGGTTGCCAGTCATAGCGCCAGGTCACCAGCGGCGGCATCGACATCAGGATGGATTCGGCGCGTCCGCCCGACTGCAGGCCGAACAGCGTGCCGCGGTCGAACACGAGGTTGAATTCGACGTAGCGCCCGCGCCGGTAGGCCTGGAAGCCGCGCTCGCGCTCGCCGTAGGAGGTGTCCTTGCGCGCCTGCAGGATCGGCAGGTAGGCGTCCAGGAAGGCGTCGCCGACCGATTGCATCATCGCGAAGCTGCGCTCGAAGCCCAGCGCGGAGAAGTCGTCGAAGAAGATCCCGCCCACGCCGCGCGCCTCGTTGCGGTGGCGCAGGAAGAAATACTCGTCGCACCACTGCTTGAAGCGCGGGTACAGGTCGTCGCCGTAAGGGGCCAGCGCCTGCTGGCAGGTGCGGTGGAAGTGCGTGCAGTCGCCGGCGTCGCCGTAATAGGGCGTCAGGTCCATGCCGCCGCCGAACCACCATACCGGCTCCGCCCCCGGCTTGAGCGCCAGGAAGCAGCGCACGTTCATATGGACCGTGGGCACATAGGGATTGCGCGGGTGGAACACCAGCGACACGCCCATCGCCTCGAAGCTGCGCCCGGCCAGTTCCGGCCGGTTGGCGGTGGCCGACGGCGGCAGGGTGTCGCCGCTCACGTGCGAGAAGCCCACGCCGGCGCGCTCCATCACCGCGCCGCCTTCCAGGATGCGGGTGCGGCCGCTGCCGCGCAGGCGTTCGGTGGGCGGTTTCTCCCAGGCGTCGGTCAGGAACGGCTGGCCGTCGATGGCACCGATGGCATCGGTGATGCGGTCTTGCAGACCGAGCAGATAGGCACGGACTGCCTGGGAATCGATCATGATTGGCGGAAAGCGGATGGACCGGGCTGGGCGTCCGGCAGCGTTGGCGGCTGCCGGGTGCGTCACAACGTTGTCACGATTGTACCGGCTGGGGCCGCTGGCCGGGCGCGCGGGTCCAAAGCTGGCCGGCAAGGCGGATCAGCCATGCCGGCCGGAACGGCGTTTGCCGGGAAGGATCAGCGCTTGATGGCGCGGTAGCCGATGTCGGTCCGGTACTGCATGCCGTCGAAGCGGATCTGCTCGACCGCGGCATAGGCGGCGCGCTGCGCTGCCTTGACGGTGTCGGCCAGGCCCACCACGCACAGCACGCGCCCGCCCGAGGTCAGCAGGGTGCCGTCCTTGAGGGTGGTGCCGGCGTGGAAGGTCACGCTGTCGTCGGTTTCCGCCGGGATGCCGGTGATGGCATCGCCCTTGCGCGGGCTGTCGGGATAGCCGTAGGCGGCCATCACCACGCCCAGCGCGGTGCGGCGGTCCCAGTCCAGCTCGATGCTGTCGAGCTTGCCGTTGACGGCGTGCTCCATCACATCGACCAGGTCGGTCTTCAGGCGCGCCAGGATCGGCTGGGTTTCGGGGTCGCCCATGCGGCAGTTGAATTCCAGCGTCTTCAGGTTGCCGTCCTTGTCGATCATCAGGCCGGCGTACAGGAAGCCCGTGTACGGGATGCCGTCCTTTTCCATGCCGCGCACGGTCGGCAGGATGATCTCGCGCAGCGCGCGCGCATGCAGCGCGGGCGTGACCACCGGGGCGGGGGAATACGCGCCCATGCCGCCGGTGTTGGGGCCGGCGTCGGCGTCCAGCAGGCGCTTGTGGTCCTGGCTGGTGGCCAGCGCCAGCACGTTCTTGCCGTCGACCAGCACGATAAAGCTGGCTTCCTCGCCGTCCAGGAACTCTTCGATCACCACGCGCGCGCCGGCGTCGCCGAGCTTGTTGTCGGCCAGCATCATGTCGACCGCGGTGTGCGCTTCTTCCAGCGACATCGCCACCACCACGCCCTTGCCCGCGGCCAGGCCGTCGGCCTTGATCACGATCGGAGCGCCCTGGGCGTCGATGTAGGCGTGCGCCTGGGTCGCGTCGGAGAAGGTCTGGTATGCGGCGGTCGGGATGCCGTGGCGCTCCATGAACGCCTTGGCGAAGTCCTTGGACGATTCCAGCTGCGCGGCGGCCTGGGTGGGCCCGAAGATGCGCAGGCCCTTGGCGCGGAAGATATCGACGATGCCGGCTGCCAGCGGGGCCTCGGGGCCGACCACGGTGAAGGCCACGCCCTCGCGCTCGGCAAAGGCGGCGATGACCTCGGGGTCGGTCAGCGGAACATTCTGCAGGCGCTTGTCGAGCGCGGTCCCGCCGTTGCCCGGCGCGACGTACACCACCTGCACCTTGGGGGACTGGGCCAATTTCCAGGCCAGCGCGTGTTCACGTCCACCCGAGCCGACAACCAATACTTTCATGATCCACTGCCAGAAAAGAAACGCATGCAAAAAGGCGGCAGCTTGGATCTGTGGAGCCGGGCTGCCGCCGAGGGGGCTTGTTACTCTGTTTTAGTCTTCGATCACCGCGTTGGTGAAGACTTCCTGCACGTCGTCCAGGTTTTCCAGGGCGTCGAGCAGTTTCTGCATCTTGGCCGCGTCGTCGCCGGTAAAGCTGACTTCGTTCTGCGGCTTCATCAGCACGTCGGCCACTTCCGCCTTGAAGCCGGCGGCTTCCAGCGCGGCCTTGACCGCCGAAAAATCGTTGGGCGGGCAGGTGACTTCGATCGAGCCGTCGTCGTTGGTGACGACATCGTCGGCGCCGGCTTCGAGCGCAGCTTCCATCAGCTTGTCTTCCGGCGTGCCGGGGGCATACAGGAACTGGCCGCAGTGGGTGAACATGAACGCCACCGAACCCTCGTTGCCCATGTTGCCGCCGTGCTTGGAGAACGCATGGCGCACTTCGGCCACGGTGCGGGTGCGGTTGTCGGTCAGGCAGTCGACGATGATGGCCGCGCCGGCCAGGCCGTAGCCCTCGTAGCGGATTTCTTCGTAATTGGCGCCTTCCATGCCGCCCACGCCGCGCTGGATCGCGCGCTGGATGTTGTCCTTGGGCATGTTCGCGTCCATGGCCTTGTCGATCGACAGGCGCAGGCGCGGGTTGGAGTCGACATCGCCGCCGCCGAGCTTGGCGGCAACGGTGATTTCCTTGATCAGGCGGGTCCAGATCTTGCCGCGCTTGGCGTCAGCGGCGGCCTTCTTGTGTTTGATATTGGCCCATTTCGAGTGACCGGCCATGATTCTCTCCGAAGCGGAATGCGGTGATCTGCGGTGATGTTGTGCGGGGTTGCCATGCGCGCCGGCGCCGGGGCCGCAAGGCCGTGGGGCAGCGCGCGCCAGGTGACGGATATGCCTGGCGGCTGGCTATAATCAGCCCAGGATTTTATCACGCGGGCCTGCCCGCGCCGCTGCCGTGGCGAGTCCCGCGGTGCCAGACCTCAAAACCCCAGGAACATCATGGCCGACCCCATCCTCATCGCCAAGAACGCCGAACATGAACTGGTGCTGCTGCCGCAGATGGGCAACCGGCATGGGCTGATCACCGGCGCCACCGGCACCGGCAAGACCGTCACGCTGCAGTCGCTGGCGCAGGGCTTCTCGCGCCTGGGCGTGCCGGTCTTCATGGCGGACGTCAAAGGTGACTTGACCGGCATTTCGCAGGCCGGCCAGCCTTCCGACAAGCTCAAGCAGCGCCTGGCCGACCTGAACCTGCCGGAGCCGGCATGGGGCGCGTGCCCGACCACGCTGTGGGACGTGTTCGGCGAGAAGGGCCATCCGGTGCGCGCCACGGTCTCGCACATGGGCCCGCTGCTGCTGTCGCGCATGCTGGAGCTGAACGACACCCAGCAGGGCGTGCTGAACCTGGTGTTCCGCATTGCCGACGCCAACGGCCTGCTGCTGCTCGACGCCAAGGACCTGCGCGCCATGCTGCAGTACGTCGGCGACAACGCCGGCCAGTTCACCACCGAGTACGGCAATATCTCGGCCGCCTCGATCGGCGCCATCCAGCGCGGGCTGATCGCGCTGGAATCGCAGGGCGGGGACGTCTTCTTCGGCGAGCCGATGCTGAACCTGGAAGACTTCATCCAGACCGAGAAGGGCCAGGGCGTGGTCAATATCCTGGCCGCCGACAAGCTGATGAACGCGCCGCGGCTGTACGCGACCTTCCTGCTGTGGATGCTGTCCGAGCTGTTCGAGAAGCTGCCCGAGGCCGGCGACCTGGACAAGCCCAAGCTGGTTTTCTTCTTCGACGAGGCCCACCTGCTGTTCAACGATGCGCCCAAGGCGCTGCTTGACAAGATCGAGCAGGTGGTGCGGCTGGTGCGTTCCAAGGGCGTGGGCGTGTACTTCGTCACGCAGAACCCGATCGACATTCCCGACACCGTGCTGGGCCAGCTGGGCAACCGCGTGCAGCATGCGCTGCGCGCCTTTACCCCGCGCGACCAGAAGGCGGTCAAGGTGGCGGCCACCACCATGCGCGCCAACCCCAAGCTGGACCTGGAAACCGCGATCAGCGAACTGGGCGTGGGCGAGGCCCTGGTGTCGTTCCTGGACGCCAAGGGCACGCCCTGCGTGACCGAGCGCGCCTGGGTGCTGGCACCGGGCAGCCGCATCGGCCCGGCGACGGAGGAAGAGCGCAAGCAGCTGATCGCCAGCTCGCTGGTGGCGGGCACCTACGAGAAGACCGTGGACCGGGAATCCGCTTATGAAAAGCTGCGCGGCAGCGTGGCGACGGTCGGCAATGGCAACGGCAAGGGCGCTGGCGGCGTGCCGGCGGGGCAGCCAGCGGGTGAGCAGGACGGTGGCTGGCTCGGCACGGCCGGCGACATCTTCGGCACCCTGACCAAGGGCACCGGCAAGACCGGCCGCGGCGATTCGATCCTGGAGTCGATGGCCAAGTCGGCCGCGCGCACGGTGGGGTCGCAGGTGGGGCGCGAACTGATCCGTGGTGTGCTGGGCAGCTTGCTGGGCAAGAAGAAGTAAAGACCCGGACTGACGGAAAGCGGGCCGCGCGATGCGGCCCTTTCTCTTAGCGGCGCTGCGCTTGTTGCTGCGCCTTGGCCGCTGCCGCATCCTCGCGCATCTTGCGCGCGAACATCCGCGCAAAGAACCACCCCATGCCGATGATGAAGACGATCACGCCCAGGCTCATCAGGCCGGTGCTGGTACTGAACAGGATCTTGAAGGCTTCCATGCTTGGCTCCCTTTGCGTTGGCGATGGCTGCCGGCGAGGTCTCGCCGGCGCCTGCCGCCAGTGTAGGGAGCCCTGTGGCGCGGACTATTGAGGCCGGTCAAGCGCAAGCCAGCCCGCCGCCGCCCGACTCAGTTCTTGGTGCCGAACAGGCGGTCGCCCGCATCGCCCAGGCCCGGCACGATGTAGGCGTGCTCGTCGAGATGGCTGTCGAGCGAGGCCACGAACAGTTGCACGTTCGGATGCGCCTTCTGGAACACTTCCACGCCCTCGGGCGCCGCCACCAGCGCAACGAAGGTGATGGCCTCGTCCTTCACGCCGCGCCGCTTGAGCACATCCACGGCATGCGCAGCCGAATAGCCCGTGGCGACCATCGGGTCGCACAGGATGAAGCTGCGGTCCTCCACGTCGGGCAGGCGCACCAGGTATTCCACCGGGCGGTGCTGCTCGTCGCGGTACACGCCGATATGGCCGATGCGCGCCGACGGGATCAGCTCGACCAGGCCGTCGCTCATGCCCACGCCCGCGCGCAGCACCGGCACGATGGTCAGCTTCTTGCCGGCGATCACCGGCGCGTCCAGCTCCACCAGCGGCGTCTCGATGCGGCGCGTGGTCAGCGGCAGGTTGCGGGTGATCTCATAGCCCATCAGCAGCGTGATCTCGCGCAGCAGCTCGCGGAAGGTGCGCGTCGACGTTTCCTTGTCGCGCATGTGCGAGAGCTTGTGCTGGATCAGCGGGTGGTCGAGGATGAACAGGTTGGGAAAGCGCGGATCTTGTTTCATGGCTGGCGGCGAGGGCTCGGCGGGATAGGGACAAGCAGGTGAAGCGGGCGGCGAGATCGGGTCGACCAGCGCGCCGCGCCGTTGCAGCCGGATTGTAATGGAAGCGGGCCGCCCTGCCCGTGGCTTCGCTTTCGGGACCCGCCCACGCCAGCGCCGCCGGCGGGCTCCCTGAACCGCCGGGAGCGGCCGGCGGTGCCTTGCGCTAGTCGAGCGCGCGGTTCTTCGACTCGATATCCACCATGTAGATGGCGATCGCCGCCACGGCAAGAAATGACGAAAGCAGCGCCAGGGCGAGGGTGAACTGGCTGGCCATGATCGGCGCAATGATGGACGGCGCGAACAGGCCGCCAAAGCGTGCCATCGCACCGGCAGTGCCCATCCCGCTGGCCCGCAGGTCGGTCGGGTACACCTCGGGCGTGAAGGCGTAGAGGGCGCCCCAGGTACCGAGGAGCGAGAAACTCATCAGCAGGGTCGAGCCGACGATAAGCGCGGTGGACGTACCCAGGCTGTAGAGCATGCAGCCTGCCGCGCTGAGCAGCAGGAAGCCGATCAGGGTCGGCTTGCGGCCCCAGCGTTCGACGCCGTGCGCGGCCAGCGCGAACCCGGGAAGCTGCACCAGCGCGAGCACGATCAGGAAGACCTGGCCACGCATGAAGCCAAAGCCCTGGCCCGCCAGCTTGACCGGCAGATAGACGAAGACGCCGTAGTAGGCGATCGAGATAAGCGCCCAGGCGGCAAGCAGGCAGATGGTGCGGCGCCGGCATCCGCGCGCGAACAGCGCAAAGACCGACTTGCGCTCCATCGGCTGCGGCTCCAGGTTGCCGATTTCCACGGACACGCGATTGGCGGTGGCGACACGCTGCAGCACCGCGCGCGCCTCGGCCGAGCGCCCTGATTTATTCAGGTAGAGCGGAGACTCGGGAACAAAGAAACGGAAGACCACGCCGACCAGGGCGGGGATGCCCGTGACGAGGAAGATCAGCCGCCAGGCATCATTGCCTCGCGACACCGCGATCAGCGCAAGAATGGCAAGCAGGATCGTGCCGACGGCCCAGAACGACTCCAGCAGGACCAGCCAGCGACCGCGCCGGTCCGAGGGCAGGAACTCGGCCATCATGGTGTAGTCGACCGGCAGCGTGCCGCCGACCCCGATGCCGGTCAGGAAACGCAGCAACAGCAGCCACTGGAAGTCCGGTGCAAAGGCTGAAGCGACACCGCAGATGGCGTCGATGACCACTGCCATCATCAGCACGGGCCGGCGTCCGATCCTGTCAGCCAGCCGGCCGAACGCGAAAGCGCCGATCAGCATGCCGACAAAGAACATCGTCCCGGTCTGCAGAGCGGTCGGTACGGGAATGCCAAAGGTCGCCGCAATCGACGGCGCGGTGAAGCCGATCGACAGCACCTGCATCGCGTCAGCGAGCCAGACCAGGCCGAAGATGACAAAGAGCCGATACTGGAACCTGCCGACTCCGGCCGCGCGGATGCCTTGCTCGATCGTGATGGTTTGAGACGACGCCCCCCTCGCGCTGGGCTGCGGGGCCGAGCCTAGCGTTACTTCCGGGATGGTCGTTGTTGCCATGGATGAAATTGATGACGACATGTTGTCTACCTGTCTTTATAGGCTGGTTCTTGAACTCGGACGCACACGTTTATCGAAGCAGGGCCAGACGGTACTGACTAATGCGTGATGATCACACCGGGGCATTCGCACCGAATTGCAACGAAACGTGGTGAGTACTCCAATTGGCGAGGCTGGAACTAACCCGGTAGCACGCTCGCGACACCTGCTTGGTTCTGATACGACATAGTCACTCCTTGTTGTCTACCCTTGGTTGGTCCAGGCCCGGCCTCCCGGTCGGCGCTGCGGGGGACTATGCAAGCCCCGGGCCAGCGCTTCCGGTGATGTAAAGGGCCAATCTTTTAGTTTTGTTGTCTAGTCTGCCGCTTGCGGCGCGCCGTCCTTGTGCGGGGAGGCACCGCTGCGAGCCACGCGGCACTCATGTAGTGCGCACTACATGATCGTTCAGCGTAAGCTACATGAAACTGGCGGGCAAGGCCGAATTGCGTTTTCCCTCCTTGGGGTTTTCCCGCGCGTGGCGCGCATGGCGCCGGCGCGGGAATGCACGTTTCCCTGCCCGGTGGCGAAGCGCCTTGCCAGGCACGGCGTAGGTGCGGTCAGCGTGGATGCGGAAGGCCGGCGAGCCGGCCCCGCAAGGTCTGCGTTAGTCCTGGTGGGCAGGCGCCGCGCGCAGGCGCGCGACGGTGTTCTCCAGGTCCTGCCATGCGGGTTTGTCGGGCGCAAAGCGCGCGCGCAGGTACTGCGCCAGCTGCGCGATCTGCTGGTCGTCAAGCGTGTCGGCATAGGCCGGCATCGCACCCAGTTCGCTGTTGGGCGGTGCCGGCATGCCTTGCAGCAGCACCTGGATCACGTTGTCCGGCAGCTTGCTGTGCAGGTTTGTATTGAGCGCCAGCGAAGGCTTGACGCCGAACTGGGCGATGCCCTGGTCCGACTGGTGGCAGACCGCGCATGCGCTCTGGTACAGGCGTTCGCCGGGACCGCCCAGGGTGCGCGCGGCCCGCGCGCTGCGCTGCTCGATCTGCGCTGCCTGTGCGGCCAGTACGGCAGGCGAGGGCGCTGGCGTGCCGAACGAGGCCACGTAGTGCGCGATCGCGCGCACGTCGGACTCAGGCAGTTGCGCCAGTTCCTCGACCACCGGTGCCATCGGTCCGGCCGCGGCGCCATGGTGCGGCGCATAGCCGCCGCGCAGGTAGGTGAACAGCGCCGCCTCGGTCCAGGGCAGCGGTGCGTGCGACAGTGCGCTCAGCGGTGGCGCTTCCCAGCCTTCGGCGCTGCCGCCGGTCAGGTACTGGCGGCCGCCCTTTTCGCCACCGAGCGCGTTGCGCGGCGAATGGCAGGCGCTGCAGTGGCCCAGCCCTTCGGCCAGATACGCGCCGCGATTCCATTGCGCGGAGCGCGACGGGTCCGGCGTGAAGCGCTCGTTGCGATGGAACAGCAGGTTCCAGCCGGCCAGCAGCGGGCGCACGTTGAAGGGGAATGCAAGCTGTGTCTGCGGGACTGCGGATTTCACCGGCTCTGCCGACATCAGGTAACCATACAGCGCCTGCATGTCGCCGTCGCTGATCTTCGCGAATGCGGTGTACGGGAACGCGGGATACAGGCGCCGCCCGTCGCGGTGGATGCCCTCGCGCATGGCGCGCTCGAACGCGGCGAAGGACCAGTTGCCGATGCCGGTCTGCGCATCCGGGGTGATATTGGTGCTGTAGACCGTGCCGAAGGGCGTCTCAAGCGGCAGGCCCCCTGCGTTCTTCATGCCGCCCGGCGCGGTATGGCAAACCGCGCAGTCTCCCGCCGCGGCCACCAGCCGGCCGCGTTCGAGCGTGGCGGCGGAATAGAAGCCGGCCTCGGGCGGCGCCACCGGTGCGATCGGCGCGCGCCAGGGCAGCAGCGTGGCGCACACGCCGGCAGCGGCTGCGGCGGCTGCGGCGATCCAGCCGCGCTTGCCGCGCTGGTTGCCGGGCCTGGCCTCGGTCAGCGCCAGGCGGATGCGATCGGCGCTGAAGGGCGGCGTGCGCAGGCGCACGCCGGTGGCGTCGTAGATGGCATTGGCCACGGCCGCGGCGGCGGGCATGGTGTCGGTCGGGCTGGCGGCCAGCGCGTCATGCGTGGCGAGCGTGCCGGCCAGGCGGACTTCCGGCAGGGTGCTGCCCGGCACGGCTGGCAGCGTCTGACTGGCAGGTGGCGCCTCGGCCGGCCAGGTGTCGAAGGCGGGCGTGGCCGACGTCAGCTGCAGGGCGGCATCGGCCACGGCCAGCTCCAGCGAGCGCGCGGACGACGCGGCTTGTGCGCGTGGCAGCGATTCACTGTCATGCCCCACCGTCACGCGAGTGACCGCCAGCTCGCCGGTGGTGCCGTCGACCTCGACCTCGGCCACCCATGCCGACCAGGTCTGCCCGGCGTCGTGATCGACAGTGTGGGCATAGGCAAAGCCGCGGCCGCGCTGCACGTTGCCAGCCGCTGTGTTGGCGCGGGGCGCGGCCGGCGTCCAGCCGGCGCGCTCGGCCACTTGCCGTACCAGTGCCGTGCCGCGCGCATCGTCGAGATGCGCCAGCCGCAGCGCGACCGGGTCGGTGCCGGAGGCGGCGGCAAGCTCGTCGAGATGGGATTCCCGGGCGAACACCTGGGCCCGGGCGGTCGCCAGTGGCGCCGCATCGGACGCGGCGGCGTTGCCTGTCGCAACCAGGTCGACATGCGGGATGCGATAGGGCGGCATGGCGGTGTCGCCTGCGTGGCCAGCATCGATGCCGTCCGCCACGGGCGATGCCGTATGCGTCAGCCACAGCGCCAGCGGCACGGCCGGGGCGGCGGTGCCCGCCAGGGTTGCGGAGTAGGCTTCGACGGCGGTGCCGGCCAGCGCGGTGTCGACGCGCACATCGAGCGCGGCATCGGCAAGGCCCACGTCGGCGGCACACAGCCGACGCATCACGGGCAGTCCGGCGGCGTGGGCCAGCAGCGCCGCGTCGGCGGCGGCGTGCGGCGCGAGCAGCGCGGGGTCCGCGCGGTCGTCGGGCGATTGCCAGCAGGCCAGCGCCACCTGTTGCGGCGCGATCCCCAGCAGCGCGGCAAGCTCGGCGCGCAGCGCGCCAGGGCGCGTGCTCGGCAGCCACACAGTCAGCTTGCCGTCGCGCCAATCGGCGACGGCGGTGCAATACGCCTCGCCGCGGGTGCCGGCCAGCGGCCACTGGTAGTGCTGCGTGTGGCGCGCATCGGCGCCGGCCAGTACCTCGTCGGCGTTGCCGCGCCGGGCCAGCGCATGGCGCGCTATCGGCGCGTCGTCTGCGCGGGGCGCGGCAGACCACCGTGCCTGCAGCGCATGGCTTGCGGTGGCGGCCTGTGCTGCCGAAGCAGCCGCCACGCCGGCAAAGTTGTTGCGGATCACGACCGCGCGGATGCCAGGCAGCGCCAGCGCGGCTTCGCGGTCGGCGCCCAGCAGGCGCGCTGCGAGCGGCTGGCCGTCGATCCAGCGCAGGCCGGGAGGCGTGAGCACACAGGCGACCAGGCAGTCGGAGGCGGGCGGCGGCATGCTGCCCGCAACTGCGGTCGCGGGTGTGGCCTGCGGCACGAGTCCTTCGTTCACGATGCCGACCCCTCGGCGGCCTGCCGTTGCAGCACCGCGGCACGTTGCACCGCGCGCACGATTTCCACGTGGGTGCCGCAGCGGCACAGGTTGAAGCGCAGCGCCTCGCGGATCTGGGCCTCGTCGGGATCGGGGTTCTGCGCGAGCAGCGCCTTGGCGGTCATGATCATGCCATTCAGGCAATAGCCGCATTGCGCGGCCTGCTCATCGATAAATGCTTGTTGCACGGGGTCGGGCTGCGCGTCGGTGCCCAGTCCTTCGAGCGTGGTGACGGCGTGCCCGACCACGGCCCTGACCGGCAGCACGCAGGCGCGCGCCGGCATGCCGTCCACCAGCACCGTGCACGCACCGCACTGGCCCAGGCCGCAGCCGTACTTGGGCCCGTTGCAGCACAGGTCGTTGCGCAGGATGTAGAGCAGCGGCGTGTCAGGGGCCACGCTCAGCGTGTGCTCGGCGTGGTTGACTTGCAATGTCAGGGGGCGGGGCGTGTTCATCGGGGGCTGGGGGCGGTTTGAACATCACGCTTCGCTGCGCCGCGCCCCTTCGAAGGGGGGCTGCGGCGGGCAGGGTTGGTCAGGCGTCAGGCCGCTGCGGACAGCGTCCCGGTCCCGGCCGACACCAGCGGCACGTTGAAGACATCGTAGCCGAAACACCAGTCGGGGTTCTCGTTGCCGCGCAGCCAGGTGTTGTTATGCGAGACCAGCTGGACCTTGCTTGCGCGCTCGTTGCGGTTGGCTTCATACAGCGCGAATGCCGAGGCGAAGTCGTCCACGCCGGTCTCGGTGAAGCAGCGCGTGAGCATCGCGGCATCCTCGATCGCCATCGCGGCGCCTTGTGCCATATGCGGCTTCATCGGGTGGCAGGCGTCGCCGAGCAGCACCAGGCGGCCCCGGCTCCACAATGGCAGCGGGTCGCGCTCCAGCAGCGGCCACTTGGTCACTTCGACGGTGCCTTCGATCAGCGATTGCACACCCTCGTGCCAGCCGTCGAACGCGGCGCGCATTTCCTCGATGCTGCTCGGCACCCAGCTCTTGCTCATGTCCCACTCGGGTTCGGGCACGCCGGTGACGTAGTAGATCTCGTCGAGCTTGCTGGTATCGAAGTAGACCATCATGTGGCGGTCGTCGGTCCACCACTTGGTGCAGCGCTCATGCGTGAAGCCCTTGACGCGCGCGATCGGGAACACCGCGCGGTGCGCCACGTAGCCGGTGTACTTGGGCGGCTCGGCGCCCAGCAGCGTCTCGCGGATGCGCGAGTTGACGCCGTCCGCGCCGATCACGATGTCGGCCTCTTCGACCGTGCCGTCGGTGAAGCGCAACTGCACCACGTCGCCCTGGTCGGTGACGCTGTCCAGCTTCTTGTTGAAGAACAGCGTGTCGGGCGCCACGGCGTCGGTCAGCAGCTTGTGGAAGTCGCCGCGGTGCACGGTCAGGTAGCTGGCGCCGTAGTGGCGCTCCGCGTAGTCGCCCAGCGGGATCTGCGCGATCACCTCGCCGGTCAGGCCGTCGCGGCTGTACCAGTAGTCGGGGTGGCAGCCCATGTCGTTGAGCGCGTCCTCGATGCCGATGCGCCGCATGATCTTCATCACATTGGGCCCCACATGGATGCCCGCGCCCAGGCGCGAGAACGCCGGTGCCTGTTCATACAGCCTGACTTGGAAGCCGGCTCGCTGCAGCAGGGCGGCCGCGGCCGTTCCTCCGAGTCCGGCGCCGACAACTGCGATTCGCGGTTTGCCTTGCACGTTCTTTCTCCTGGCAATGACACAAGGTCGATGGGGGCTGGGGCGGCCACTCGGCCGACCGTTGAAAACGAGTGTACACACTCAAAATGTCAAAGTAAAAGAAGAAAATGGTGAACCTATGGAAAACCCTTACGATAACGTGATTGCGCTCGCACATCGCGATATATCGGCGAATTTATGCGCCAATCCAGGGATTGGTTAGTTAAGTATGCACTGAACGAGTGAATTCGCGGCGGCGCAGATTCTGTTTGCCTAGATAAAGTGTGTACACTACAATCAATCGCAGCATGCAGGGCCGCCAGGCCGAGNCCGCCGGGCCGAGGCAGGCGGGTAGACTGACAAACAGATGACGGAGTCGACAGTGCAGAAAGTTTTCCGAATCGGCCAGATCGTGCCGAGCTCCAACACCACCATGGAAACCGAGATCCCGGCGATGCTGGCCGCGCGCCAGCTGGTGCGCCCGGAACGCTTCACCTTCCACTCAAGCCGGATGCGGATGAAGAAGGTGGTCAAGGAGGAACTGGCGGCCATGGACGCCGAATCCGACCGCTGCGCGGTGGAACTGAGCGACGCCCGCGTCGATGTGCTCGGCTACGCCTGCCTGGTGGCCATCATGGCCATGGGCCACGGCTACCACCGCGTGTCCGAGCAGCGCCTGCAGGCGCATACCGCCGAGAACGGCGGCGACGCGCCGGTGATCACCAGCGCCGGCGCGCTGGTGGATGCGCTCAAGGTGATGGGCGCGAAGCGCATCGCCGTGGTGGCGCCCTATATGAAGCCGCTGACCGAGCTGGTGGTCGACTACATCCGCAATGAAGGCTATGAGGTGGTCGACTACCGCGCGCTGGAAATCCCCGACAACCTTGAGGTGGGGCGCCATGACCCGGCGCGGCTGCCGGAGATCGTCGCGCAGATGAATACGGCCGACGCCGATGTCATCGTGCTGTCGGCGTGCGTGCAGATGCCGTCGCTGCCGGCCGTGGCCAAGGTCGAGGCAATGACCGGCAAGCCGGTGGTCACCGCCGCCGTCGCCACCACCTATGCGCTGCTGAAGCGGCTCGGGCTGGAGCCGGTGGTGCCGGGCGCCGGCGCGCTGCTGTCGGGCGCGTACTGAAGGAGGCGGCCATGGCAGACAGCACCTTCCTCTACGGCGCCAACGTGAACGCCAACGGCATCCGCCAGCACTACCTGCGCTATGGCGGGCAGGGCGGCGCGCGCGCGCAGCGCGATGCCGTCATCATCGTGCCGGGCATCACCAGCCCGGCGGTGACCTGGGGCTTTGTCGGCGAGCAGTTCGGGCAGCAGTTCGATACCTATGTGCTCGACGTGCGCGGCCGCGGCCTGTCGCAGGCCGGCGCTGAGCTGGACTACAGCCTCGATGCGCAGGCTGCCGATGTGATCGCGTTTGCGCAAGCGCTTGGCTTGCAGCGCTACGCCATCGTCGGCCATTCGATGGGCGCGCGCATCGGCATCCGCGCCGCGCGCAGCAAGCCGGCAGGCCTGACGCGCCTGGTGCTGGTCGATCCGCCGGTGTCGGGCCCGGGCCGCCGCCCGTATCCGTCGCAACTGCCGTGGTACATCGATTCGATCCGGCTGGCGCGGCAGGGCATCGACGTGGAAGGCATGCGCCGCTTCTGCCCGACCTGGACCGAGGACCAGCTGCGCCTGCGCGCGCAATGGCTGCATACCTGCGACGAGCGCGCGATCCTGGCCAGCTTCAATGGCTTCCATGAGGACGATATCCACGCCGACCTGCCGCACGTGTCGGTGCCGGCCCTGCTGATGACCGCGGGCCGGGGCGACGTGATCCGCGAGGAAGACGTGCAGGAGGTGCGCAAGCTGCTCCCCGCATTGCTGGTCGCGCATGTCGCAGACGCGGGCCACATGATCCCGTGGGACGACGAGGCCGGCTTCTACCGCGCCTTCGGCGACTTCCTGGGTGCGGCGCTGAACTGAACGAGGAGCGAACATGCCCGTAAGCGATTACGACCTGACCGCGGCGTGGAAGCAGGTGCTGACGCTGTCGAAGCTTGAGCCGGGGCAGACCGTCACCGTGCTGACCGGCGCCGCCACGCATCCGCAGACGCTGCGCACCGCGATGGTGGCGGCGGCATCGATGGGGGCCATCGTCAACCGGCTCGACCTGCCGCCGGTCAATGGCGAAAAGGCGCTCAGCCGCGACGCGCTGGCCTATCTGGGGACCACGCCGCTGACCGGCAACCCGGCCGCGATTGCCGCGCTCAAGGCCAGCGACCTGGTGCTGGACCTGATGACGCTGCTGTTCTCGCCCGAGCAGCATGAGATCCTGGCGCAAGGCACCAGGATCCTGCTGGCGGTGGAGCCGCCCGAAGTGCTGGCGCGGCTGGTGCCGACCGAAGCCGATCGCGCCCGCGTCAAAGCCGCGACCGCGCGGCTGGGCAAGGCGCGCGAGATGCATATCGTGTCCGACGCCGGCATGGACCTGCGCTGCCGCCTGGGCGAGTTCCCGGCGATCAGCGAGTACGGCTTTGTCGACGAGCCCGGCCGCTGGGACCACTGGCCGAGCGGCTTCGTGCTGACCTGGCCGGACGAGGGCGGCACCAACGGCACCATCGTGCTGGACCGCGGCGACATCCTGCTGCCGATGAAGTCTTACATCCAGGCGCCGATCCGCATTACGGTCGAAGCCGGCTACGTGCGCCGCATCGAAGGCGGAGTGGACGCCGAGTTGCTCGCCGACTACATGGCCTCGTTCAACGACCCCGAGGCCTATGCCATGTCGCATATCGGCTGGGGCCTGCAGCCGCGCGCCAGCTGGTCGGCGCTGGCGATGTATGACCGCGAGGCCACCATCGGCATGGATGCGCGCGCCTACGAGGGCAACTTCCTGTGCTCGTTCGGCCCCAACAACGAAGCCGGCGGCAGCCGCACCACCGCCTGCCATATCGATATCCCGGTGCGCCACTGCACCGTCAGCCTGGATGGCGGTGCAGTGGTGGTGCGCGGCAAGGTGATGGACGGCCACCACGCGCCGGCCGCTTCTCTCTACAAGGACGCGCGCCATGGATGACGCCGTGCAGACTTACCAGCGCCAGGGCTTTGGCGCAGCCATGGAACTGAGAGCGCCGTATGGCCTGCTGATCATCGACTTCGTCAACGGCTTCGCCGATCCGGCGGTGTTCGGCGGCGGCAATATCCCCGAGGCGATCCGCAATACCCAGCCGCTGCTGCGCAGCGCGCGCGAGCAGGGCTGGCCGGTGGCGCACAGCCGCATCGTGTTTGCCGACGACGACAGCGACCACAATATCTTCACGCTGAAGGTGCCGGGCATGCTGACGCTGAAGGAGGATGGCCACAACAGCAAGATCGTGCCGGAACTGGCGCCCGCGCCGGGCGAACTGGTGGTGCGCAAGACGGTGCCGTCGGCGTTCTTCGGCACCTCGCTGGCGGCGTGGCTGACGCAGCGTGGCGTACAGACGCTGCTGGTGGCGGGTTGCGTCACCAGCGGCTGCGTGCGCGCCAGCGTGGTCGACGCGATGTCGCTGGGCTTCCGCCCGCTGGTGGTGTCGGATTGCGTGGGCGACCGCGCGCTGGGTCCGCATGACGCCAACCTGTTCGACATGGCGCAGAAATACGCCACCGTGCTGACGCGCGACGAGGCGCTGGCGCAGGTTGCCGGCGCGCGCGCCGCCGCCTGAGGCGTGGCGATGCGGCCGGGCCT
>NZ_JFJW01000094.1:0-62001 GCF_000611125.1 Cupriavidus sp. SK-4 | reverse complement strand
GAGGTGCGGCAGGTCAATACATCTTGTCTAGGGCGGCTGCTGCGTCTCCAGCAGCGCCTTGAGCCGGCGCACGGCTTCGGTGGACTCGGCCTGGACGCGCTCGCGCAGCATCAGGCGGTTGATCAGCGCAAAGAGCAGCGTAGGCGACCGGTAGCGGAATTCCCGCTCAATGCGCGTGCGTTCGGCCGACGGGGTCAGCGACGGCGTCATGGCGGGCGTAAGCCGGTAGGTGATGGTGCCGACCCTGCGCCCTTCGGCCACCCCCTCGATCGACCATGTGCGCGGCCGCTGGCTTTCGATGACGGTCCAGACCACCGCGCCACCGCGCTGCGCGACCATGAAGGTCTCGGTCACGCGCTCGCCCTGCCCCAGCGGATGGTCGGTCGCTCCCGCCACGCCGAGCGAGGCCGGATTCCACTTGGGCCAATGCTGCGGCGTGGACACGTAGTCGAAGACCTGGGCCGGCGGGCGCGCTATCACCACCTCGTCATGGATGGCGGTGCGGTCGTACCAGGGCAGCGGCGCCAGCAGCGTGCCCACGGTGATCGCGGCGAAGATCAGTCCCCAGAACGGTTTCCTGTGTCGAACAAGCATGGCGGCGGGACAGGATGCATCTGGGGCGCACCCGTGCATCCCGTACGCATGGCGCGATGCTTCCAGTGTAGTGACTGGGAAGCACCGCGCCAGTCCCGCCCGGGCCTAGCGGGCCTGGGAGGCCGGCGCGCCCTCGGCCGACGGCGCCGGCACGGCCGCCACCGCTTCCGGCAGCGGGCCCCAGCCGCCGCCCAGCCGGCGGATCAGCGACACCGTTGCGGCAGCCCGCAGGCCGGCCACCTGGTTGGCCTCGCGCTGCGACTGCAGCACGGTGCGGTCGGCATCGATCACGGTCAGGTAATCGACCGCGCCGGCGTCATAGCGGCTGCGCGAGATCCGCGCCGCGCGCCGGGCGCCGCCAAGTGCGCCGTCCAGCGCGCCGGCCTGCTGGCTGAGCCAGCGCACGTCGGCCAGGCTGTCTTCCACCTCGCGGAACGCCACCAGCACGGTCTGCCGGTAGCCGGCCACGGTTTCCTCGTGCGCGGCACGCGCACCGGCGAGGTTGGCGCTGTTGCGGCCGCCATCGAACACGGTCTGTGCGATGGTGGAGCCGATCAGCGGCCCCAGCGCCCAGGTGCGCGACGACCACTTGAACAGGTTCGACAGGTCCGCCGATTCAAAGCCGAACAGCCCGGTCAGCGTAATGCGCGGGAAGAACGCCGCCTTGGCCACGCCGATGCGCGCGTTGGCCGCGGCCATCTGGCGTTCGGCCGCGGCGATATCGGGGCGCCGCTCCAGCAGCTCGGACGGCAGCCCGGCGGGAATCGCGATCGGCGCGGCGTCGAACGGACGCGCCGGCAGCGAGAATGCCGCCGGCGGCACGCCGGTCAGCACCGCCAGCGCATGCTCCTGGTTGGCGCGGCGGCGCTCGATGCCGGCCAGGTCCGCGCGCGCGGTGCCGAGTTCAGCTTCGGCACGGGCGGGATCGAGGTCGGTGGTCTCACCGGCGTCATAGCGCTTCTTCAGCAGCGACAGCGCATCCTCGCGCAGCCTGATGGTGGCGTTGAGCAGGTCGCGCTCGCTGTCCAGCGTGCGCAGCGCGAAGTACGCCTGCGCCACGTCGGCCTGCAGCGCCAGCTGCACCGAGCGATACAGGTCCTCCGCGGCCTCGCCTTCGGCGCGCGCGGCGTTGACGCTGGAGGCGACGCGGCCGAACAGGTCGAGCTCATAGCTGGCGAAGGCGCGCGCCTTCAGTACCGTCTGCGGCGAGACTCGCGTGCCGTCGGGCAGACCCTGCGAGGCCGCCGACGGCTGGCTGCGTGTCGGGTCCAGCCCGACGCTCAGTTGCGGGTACAGATCCGCCTCAGCGGCACCCGTAAAAGCCCGTGCCTGCTTCAGGCGGGCAGCGGCAATCGCCAGATCCTGGTTGGAGCTGCCAGCCGCGTCGATCAGGCGGTCCAGTTCGGCATCGCCGAAGATCTTCCACCAGTCGCCGCGATGCTGGCCTTCGGCCGGCGTCGCGGTCTTCCATTGCGCGCCTTCGGCCTGGGCGGCCTCGGCCTCCTTGAAGGCCGGCACGGTGGCCGTTTCCGGCACCTTGTAGGTCGGGGCCAGCGAGCAACCCGCAAGGATTAGCGCTGCAGCCAGGGTCGCCAGCTTAGGCAGCCAATTTGTTGTCGAAAATGCAGGGGCATTCATGTTGATCACCATTATTCAGCCGATGCCGTCAGTTGCGCGCCCTGCTCTTGCGTGGCCGCGCGGCGCTGGCCGCGCGTGGCCAGCAGGCGCAGCGCCACATAGAACACCGGCGTCAGGAACAGCCCGAAGAAGGTCACGCCGAGCATGCCCGCGAACACCGCCACGCCCATGGCATGGCGCATCTCGGAGCCGGCGCCGGTGGAGATCACCAGCGGCACCACGCCCATGATGAAAGCGAACGAGGTCATCAGGATCGGGCGCAGGCGCAGGCGGCTGGCTTCGATCGCGGCCTGCACCACAGTGCGGCCGTGATGCTCCAGCTCGCGCGCAAACTCCACGATCAGGATCGCATTCTTCGCTGACAAGCCCACCAGCACGATAAAGCCGATCTGCGTGAAGATGTTGTTGTCGCCCTGCGTCAGCCACACCCCGGTCATTGCCGCCAGCAGGCTCATCGGCACGATCAGGATCACCGCCAGCGGCAGCGTCAGGCTTTCATACTGGGCAGCCAGCACCAGGAACACCAGCAGCACGCACAGCGGGAAGATCCACACCCCCGCATTGCCGGCCAGGATGTCCTGGTAGGTCAGCTCGGTCCATTCGAACTTCATGCCCTTGGGCAGCGTCTCGGCGGCAATGCGCTCAGCCGCGGCCTGGGCCTGGCCCGACGAGAACCCGGGCGCGGGCCCGCCGTTCATGTCGGCGGCGGTAAAGCCGTTGTAGCGCACCACGCTGTCCGGACCAAAGCCTTGCTTGACCTGCACCAGCGACGACAGCGGCACCATGTCGCCGGCGGCGTTGCGCGTCTTCAGCTGCAGGATGTCCTCGGCATGGGCGCGGAACGGCGCGTCTGCCTGCACCTTGACCTGGTAGGTCCGGCCGAACTTGTTGAAGTCGTTGACATAGGCCGAGCCCAGGTAGGTCTGCAGCGTGTCGAACACCTCGGTCACCGGCACGCCCAGTTGCTTGGCCTTGACGCGGTCCAGCTTGACGTCGAGCTGCGGCACGTTGACCTGGTAGTTGCTGAAGATGCCAGTCAGCTCGGGCGTGGCGCGCGCCTTGTTGGCAAACGCGTTGGTGGCCTCGAACAGCGCGTCATAGCCGAGCGCGGCACGGTCCTCGATCATCAGCTTGAAGCCGCCGATGGTGCCCAGGCCCTGCACGGGCGGCGGCGGGAACACCGCGATAAAGGCATCCTGGACGGCCGCGTACTTCTGGTTCAGGTCGGCCGCAATCGCCGCGCCGGACAGTTCCTTGGTCTTGCGCTCCTCGAACGGCTTGAGCGTGGCAAAGACGATGCCGGCGCTCGGGCTGTTGGTGAAGCCGTTGATCGACAGGCCCGGGAAGGCCACCGCCGATTCCACGCCAGGATGCTTGAGCGCGATGTCGCTCATCTTGCGGATCACGTCCTCGGTGCGGTCCAGCGTGGCGCCGTCCGGCAGCTTGGCAAAGCCCACCAGGTACTGCTTGTCCTGCGCCGGCACAAAGCCCTTGGGCACCAGCTGGAACACGCCCCAGGTCAGCGCCAGCATCACCGCGTAGACCCCGAATACCGAGCCCTTGCGGCGGATCACGCCCTTCACGCCACGGCCATAGCTTTCAGCGCTGCGGCCGAAGAAGCGGTTGAAGCGCTTGAAGAAGCCGCCGAACACGCGGTCCATCCAGCGCGACAGCCAGTCCTTGGGCGCGTCATGGCTCTTGAGCAGCAGTGCCGACAGCGCCGGCGACAGCGTCAGCGAGTTGAATGCCGAAATGATGGTCGAGATCGAGATGGTCAGCGCGAACTGCTTGTAGAACTGACCGGTCAGGCCCGTCATGAAGGCCAGCGGCACGAACACGGCGATCAGCGTCAGCGCGATGGCGATGATGGGGCCGCTGACTTCGCGCATGGCCTTGTAGGTGGCCTCCTTCGGCGTCAGCCCCTCTTCGATATTGCGCTCGACGTTCTCCACCACCACGATCGCATCATCGACCACGATGCCGATCGCCAGCACCAGCCCGAACAGCGACAGCGCGTTGATCGAGAAGCCGAACGCATGCATCAGCCCAAAGGTACCGACGATAGACACCGGCACCGCCAGCAGCGGGATGATCGACGCGCGCCAGGTCTGCAGGAACAGGATCACCACCAGCACCACCAGCGCGATGGCCTCGAACAGCGTATGCGTCACCGCCTCGATCGAGTGGCGCACGAACTGCGTGGGGTCATAGACGATGCTGTAGTCGATGCCGTCCGGGAAGTTCTGCTTGAGCTCTTCCATGGTCTTGCGCACGTCATCCGAGATCTGGATGGCGTTGGAGCCCGGCGCCTGGAAGATGGGGATGGCCACCGCCGGCTTGTTGTCCAGCAGCGAGCGCAGCGCGTATTCCGACGCGCCCAGCTCGATGCGGGCAACGTCCTTCAGGTACGTGACGGCACCGTCGGCGGAAGTGCGCACGACAATATCGCCGAACTCCTCCACCGTGCTCAGGCGGCCCTGCGCATTGACCGAAAGCTGCAGGTCCGCGCCCGGCAGCGCCGGCGACTGGCCGATCACGCCGGCCGCCACCTGCACGTTCTGCTCGCGGATGGCCCTGACCACGTCGCTGGTGGCAAGCTGGCGCTCGGCCATCTTCTCCGGATTGAGCCAGACGCGCATGGCGTAGTCGCCCGAGCCGAACAGCTGCACCTGGCCCACGCCCTGCAGGCGCGCCAGCCGGTCCTTGACGTTGATCACCGCGTAGTTGCGCAGGTAGGTCATGTCATAGCGGTCGTTGGGCGAGACCAGGTGGACCACCATGGTCAGGTCCGGCGAGCTCTTGACCGTGGTGATGCCCAGCCGGCGCACGTCTTCCGGCAGGCGCGGCTCGGCCTGCGACACGCGGTTCTGCACCAGCTGCTGGGCCTTGTCCGGGTCGGTGCCCAGCTTGAAGGTCACGGTCAGCGTGAGCAGGCCGTCGCTGTTGGACTGCGAAGACATGTACAGCATGTCTTCGACGCCGTTGATCTGCTCTTCCAGCGGCGAAGCCACCGTCTCGGCAATCACCTTGGGGTTGGCGCCCGGAAACTGCGCGCGCACCACGACCGACGGCGGCACCACTTCCGGGTACTCCGAGATCGGTAGCTTGAACATCGATATGGCGCCAATCAGGAAGATCAGCACCGACAGCACCCCCGCGAAGATGGGGCGGTCGATAAAGAATTTAGAGAGATTCATCTTGGTCTCTGCCTGCGTTGGCGTAGCGGCTCCCCTGGCGGCCCGCCGAAGCGGGCGCCATCCACATCATGGGGAGCGCTGGAGTTGTCTGGCTGTGCTGGTTGCTCGGGTCCGGGGATCAGATCACGGGCTTGCCGTCGTCGCCTTCGGCACTGGCCTTGCCGCTGGCGGCCTGCTTGCGGTCGGGCGTGGTGCCGCGCGGCTCCAGTTCGCTGCGGAACGCCATGGCCACCGGCTTGGGCTGGACCGTGTCGCCCGGCCGCACGCGCTGCAGGCCATTGACGACGATGGTCTCTCCCGGCTTCAACCCCTTGCGCACCACGCGCAGGCCGTCATGGTTGGGCCCCAGTTCCACTTCGCGGTAGACCAGCTTGTTGGTCTTGTCGACCACCAGCACGAACTTCTTGCCCTGGTCGGTGCCGACGGCGCGGTCATTGACCAGCACCGCCGCATGCGGCGCGCCGCCGCCCAGCTTGACCTTGGCGTACAGGCCCGGCAGCAGGCGCCCGTCTTCGTTCTGGAACACCGCGCGTACGCGGATGGTGCCGCTGCGCGGGTCCAGGCGGTTGTCGACCGACTGGATCTTGCCCTCATGCGGATTGCCGTCCTCGTTGGCCAGGCCCAGGTAGACCGGCAGGTTGGGCTGGCCACCGCCGGCACCCGGCGCGGTGTAGCGCAGGTAGCTCTGCTCGTCGATCTCGAAGCTGGCATAGACCGGCGACACCGACACCACCGTGGTCAGCGCCGGCGAGGCCGTGCCCGCAGCCACCAGGTTGCCGACGGTGATCTCGGCGCGCGACACGCGCCCGGCGACCGGCGCGGTGATGCGGGTGTAGGCCAGGTTCAGGCGTGCGGTTTCCAGCTGCGCCTGGGCAGCACGCACGTTGGCGCTGGTTTCGCGGGCCGCGTTGATGCGCTCGTCGAACTCGCGCTTCGAGATGGCGTTGTCATCCAGCAGCCGCTGGGCGCGCGTCTGTTCGCTCTGTGCATGGGCGGCGCGCACCTGCGCCGCGCCCAGCGCGGCGTCGGCACGGGCGACTTCCGCGGCATAAGGACGCGGGTCAATCGTGAAGAGCGGATCGCCCTTCTTCACCAGCGCGCCCTCGCGGAAGTGCACGGCGTCAATGGTGCCGCCGACGCGCGGGCGGATCTCGACGCGCTCCACGGCCTCGACCCGTCCGGAGAACTCGTCCCACTCGGTGATGGTCTGGCCGACCACTGCGGCCACTTCAATCGCCGGCGCGGGCGGCGGGGTGTTGGCATGGGCTTCGCCGCCATGCCACGGGCGCAAGATCGAGCCGGCCACGCCGGCGCCCAGCACCACGACGATGGCGAGGGCAATCAGGGTACGTCGTTTCTGCTGCTGCATTTCTCAAACTCCTGGATCGGGTTTTCTTCAACCGGAAAAGCNNNNCCCCCCCTGCCGGTCCGCGTGGGCGGACCGGAACCATGGCCAAACTGATGGTCGGACTTAGGACCGCTTGCGTATTGCGGCGGTCCTGGCTCTGGCCGAAACAGAGCCGGCTGGCGGTTGTCTGGAGCGGCTCAGCCGGCGGGCTTGGCTCCAGGCCGGCTGGCGTTGGCGTCAGCGCGGCGTTCAGTCAGGGATGAGGTATCGTCGGCCGCGGCCAGACATCGCCGCAGGAACCGCGCACCTTCGTCGACCCATGCCTGACAGCTGTCATGGGCCTCTTCCACGCCGTCGCCGCAGGCGCCGGGCATGATCATGGCCTGGGCCGGCACTCCGGCCTTGGCCAGGCGCCCGGCGAAGGCTTCGCCTTCGGCACGCAGCGCGTCGTATTCAGCCACCTGGACCAGCGTGGGCGGCAGCCCGGCCAGGCGCGAGGCCAGCGCCGGGGCGGCATACGGATGCACCGTATCCGCCGGCGTCGGCAGGTAGTCGCGATAGTTATCGGCCAGGCGCCGCAGGGTGTCCATCGGCACCTGCCCGCCGTCGAACCCCGCGCAAGAGGCATGCTGCAGGCACGGGTCCGTGACCGGGCGGATCAGCCATTGCCCGCGCGGTTGCGCGGTCCCGCGGTCGCGCAGCATCTGCGCCAGCGCGATTGCCAGGTTGCCCCCGGCCTCCTCGCCCACCAGCGCAAAGCGGGTCTTGTCCAACTTCAGCCGCCGGGCATTGCGCAGCACCCACTGCACCGTGCTGTGCGCGTCCTCCGGCGCCGCCGGGAACGGATGGTCCGGCGCCAGCGAATACGCCGGCGTTACCACCACCGCCGGCACCGTGGTGGCCAGGTCCTGCACCAGCTTGCATGCGTGTTCCAGGCCGCCTTCGACGAAGCCGCCGGCATGCAGGTAAACCAGCCAGGGCAGCAGCGCCGCGCCCTCGGCGCCCGGCGCCGGATAGCCCGCCGGGTAGCACACCCGCACCAGGATCTCGCGCCCGTCGCTGGTCACCGTATGCTCGGCCACGCGCGCCTGCCCCTGCCCGGCTGCCGTGGGGGCAGTGGCGGCGCTGGCTGCATCGGGGCGTTGGCCTGGCTTCTGGGACATGGCATTGGCGCACGACGGAAACAATGCGCTTGAGTGTTGCGATGCAACGGATTATGGTGGTTGACGAGGATGGGATAAAGCGAGAGATCGCCAATGCACTGTTCCGGGATTGGAATAATCGCAAACCGCCCCGTCATGCCACTGAAACCGCATATCCCCACGCATGACAAGGTCTTGGATTTTGTGATTCACTGCGGCTCTCGGCACGCGCGGCGGTCTGCCAGGCCGGTGCGCGCCCGATCAGAAATCCATGCCGGAACCCGCGCCCAGCCAGCGCGCAGTCCCTGTACCAGCCAGCCGGCAGACTCCCCACAACAACAACCAGCATGGCCACGTGCGTCACGAGCGCGCGCGGCACGCCGTTCGGATCTATCGTCGGAACCTCATCATGGACCGTCTCGTATCAATGCAGGCATTCACCCGGGTCGTGGACGTCGGCAGCTTTGCGCGCGCCGCGGAATCGATGGACCTGCCCAAGGCCACGCTGACCCGCCTGATCCAGAACCTGGAAACCCACCTGGGCGTCAAGCTGCTGCACCGGACCACGCGCCGCATCAGCGTGACCAACGACGGCGCGGCCTATTACGAACGGTGCGTGCGCATCCTGGCCGATGTCGAGGAAGCGGAGCAGTCGCTGACGCGGCAGAACAACTCGCCGCGCGGCACGCTGTCGGTGGACACCACCGCGGGGCTGGCGCAGCTGGTGCTGGTGCCCCACCTGCATGAATTCTTCCAGGCCTACCCGGACCTGAAGCTGGACCTGACCATCAACGGCAAGCCGATCGACCTGCTGCAGGAAGGCGTGGACGTGGTGCTGCGCGTGGGCACGCCGGTCGAGGAATCCATGGTGGCCCGCCGCATCGGCCATGTGCAACTGGCGTTCTACGCCTCGCCGATCTACCTGAACCGCTTCGGCACCCCGCACGACCTGGCCGAACTGGCCCAGCACAAGGCGGTCAATTTCCTGTCCAACCGCACCGGCCGTGAGATGCCGTGGCCCATGGCGCGCGGCATGGAGCGCAGCGAGGTGCTGCTGCCGTCGGCCATTTCCACCAACGATGCCGATGTCTACATGGGCTGCGCGCTGGAAGGCCACGGCGTGGCACGGGTCTCGCGCGCCATGGCCGAGCCCTATGTGGCCAGCGGCCGGCTGGTGGAGGTCATGACCGACTGGCAGACCGAAGAACTGCCGATCTCGGCGATGTATCCGCAGAACCGGCACCTGTCGGCCAAGGTGCGGGTGTTCGTCAACTGGGCAGCGGACCTGTTCTCGCGCCACCCGCACTTTGGTGCGGCACAGCAGCGGCTGGCGGCCGCGGCCTGATGGCGTGATTGGCTAGTATCCGCAGTTAGTGCGGTATGTAGGACAAAACCGGAAATCGGCCTGGCGCCGGCCAGCCTATACTGTTTCTTCCGAAATCATGACAAGAAGAGGAGTCCGATGAAACAAGTGCTTACCCCCCTGGCGGCCTGCATTGCCGCGACCATTGCACTGGCCGGCTGCGCCGGCTCCGGCAAGACCTCCTCGTCTGCGGCCAGCGCGTCCGCCGCCAGCACCAGCACCGGCAGCAGCGCCAAGGCGACGGCCACGCTCCAGCCCAAGAGCGGCGCCAATACCGCCGGCACCGTGACCTTCCAGCAGCAACCGGGCGGCGTGATGATGACCGCGGCGATCACCGGCCTGCCGCCCAACTCGGTGCACGGCTTCCACGTCCATGAGAAGGGCGACTGCTCCGCGCCTGACGCGATGAGCGCGGGCGGCCACTTCAACCCGACCGGCAAGCCCCACGGCCAGATGACCATGCCCGACCACCATGCCGGCGACATGAACAACGTCACCGCGGACGCCAGCGGCAACGTGCGCGTCAGCATGCTGCTGCCGGACCTGTCCGTTGGCACGGGCGCCAACGGGGTGATCGGCCGCGCGGTGGTGGTACACAAGGACCCGGACGACTACAAGACGCAGCCGACCGGTAATGCGGGCGGGCGGATTGCTTGCGGGGTTGTCGCGGCTTCGTAATGGCGTCATAAACATGGCGTCACAAGCGACCAGCGGACTTCGACACGCCCGCCGGTGTTCTCCCTCTCCCGCTTGCGGGAGAGGGCCGGGGTGAGGGCCGGCGCGTCAACGAAGTGAGCGCGTCGGCATAGCCACGGCCTGCCCTCACCCCCTGCCCCTCTCCCGCGCGCGGGAGAGGGGAGCAAACCCTCAGTGGCGGCATCGCCTCGCCGCCTCAATACCCCTTGAAATTCGCATTCACCCGCTGCCGCAGGTAATCCCCGGCGCTGATCGGCGGATACTTGCCCCCCGGCCCTTCGATCATCGAACTGCGGTTGGCCTGGCAGAAGAACGCCATGCTGTAGCGCGGGCCCATGTACTCATCCGGCGCGGGATTGCGCACGCGGTGGAAGTTCGACGGCAGCCGGTCGTCGCTCCAGCGCATCAGCATGTCGCCGATATTGCAGGTGATGACTTCCTCGTCCGGCTCGATCGGGGTCCATGCCTGCGCCTCCATCTCCTTGCCGGGGCAGACCTGCAGCCCGCCCTGGCCGGGACGCTGGAACAGCAGCGTCAGGCAATCGAAATCCGTATGCGCGCCGGCGCGCCAGAGCTCCAGCTTGTCGCGCAGTTCGGGCGGGATCGCGTAGTAGTGCAGCAGCCGCAGCGTGCTCTGGTAGTCCGGCGCCCGCGGATCGTGCGCCTGCGTGAAGAAGTCGCTGGCAAAGCCGAGCTTGCCGGCAAAGCATGACAGCACCTTCATGCCCACCTCCCAGCATTGCGCCTCGAAGGCAAGCATGGTGGCGCGGAAGCCTTCCAGCTTGTCATCGCCGGGCCACAGCCCGGCCATATGCGGGCGCGTGATCTGGTAGGACTCCTTCTGGTCCGGGGTGCCGGTCGAGGGGCGCACCTGCGCGCGGCTTTCCCAGCCGGCGTTGTTGGCCTTCTGCAGCGGGTATTGCGCCTTGACGGCGTCGGGCAGCGCGAAGAAGCGCTCGGTCATGGCGAAGGCTTCGCGCACCCTGGCCAGGTCGATGCCGTGGTTGGCGATCTGGAAGAAGCCGACGTCGACCGATGCCTGCCACAGTTCATCGGCGATCTGCGCCTTGCGCCGCGCGTAGTCGGACAGGTCGATGCGGCGGATCTCGCGCTGGCGGGTTTCCGAACCGAACGCGCCCATGCGCGATTCGCGGTGGAGTTCGGCCAGGGTGTAGGCGGTGTCTGGTTGGCTCATGGTGTTCCTTGTGCAAAGCGGGTCAGGGATTGGCCCCTCGCCGGCACAGGCAGACCACCCATGGCAACGCACGCCGGGACAACGCGCTCCTGAGGTCGCCTGTGCCAGCCTGCGCGATAGCGAGGGGCACGGACTTCAAGAGCAATTCCCGGCCATCCGGCGTGCGTCTGTGACGCGCGGCGCGGATGGTGAACGCTTCTACTCTTGCCTGAGGTCATGCAGGTTCCGGGCCAGGGGTTTTGCACCAGGGTCGCAGCGAGTGCGCCGGGGATTGCGCCGTGATGGCGCATGCCGGGCAACGGCTTGGTGCATGTCGCCGCGCAGCGCCCGGCACGGATCCTGCTGAAACCGCAACGGAGTAGAAGCGTTCAGCGGCACGCCGCCCGGAAATTGCTCCCGATGATGTGCATGGTCCCCGCGCATGCCCTGGCCGCATGCCGGCGCGGCATGGTGCCGGCGACTCGGGAGGCCACGCTCTCCTTCCGCACCCGCGCCCCCGCCCGTGCACGCATCGTCCAGTGACATTCGTTCCGGAGAAAGACATGCGTCGCCGTTCCTTCCTGCGCGCCACTGGCGCCACCGCCCTGCTTGCCGCCGCCCCGTGCGCGGTGCCCCATGTCCGCGCGGCGGGCTCGCTGCAGAAGTTCAAGTTCAATCTCGGCTGGAAGGTGGAAGCCTCGGGCGCGGGGTTCCTGCTGGCGCACCAGCGCGGCTACTACAAGGACGCCGGGCTGGACGTCACCATCGATACCGGCAACGGCTCGGCTTCGGCCATCAGCCTGGTCGCGGGCGGTGCCTATGACTGCGCCTCGGCCGACCTGGCGGCGATGATCGAATTCAACACCACCAATCCGTCCGCCACGCTCAAGGCGGTGGCCATCCAGTACGACCTGAATCCGAACGCGATCCTGGTGCGCAAGGGCAGCGGCATCGTCAGGCCCGCGGACCTGGCCGGCAAGTCCATTCTGGGCCAGCCGTTCAATGCCTCGCGCAAGCTGTTCCCGGTCTTCGCCAAGGCACAGGGCTTCGACCCCGGCGGCGTGAAGTGGGAGAGCGTCACGCCCGATATCGGCGACACGCGCTTCGTCAAGGGCGACTTCGATGCCGCCGCCTACTTCTTCTTCACCGGCCTGGTGAACCTGAAGGCGCGCGGCATGGGGCCAGAGAAGATCACCGTGTTCCGCTTCTCGGACTACGGCATGAAGTCCTACGGCAACGGGCTGGTGGCCAACCGCAAGAGCATGACATCCGATCCGGAGGTGATGAAGGCCTTCGTCAAGGCCTCGACCCGCGGCTGGCTCGACGCCATTGCCGATCCCGCCGCGGGCGGTGCCGCGGTCAAGGCGCGCGAGCCGCTGGCCGACCAGGCGCTGGAGACTGAGCGCCTGCGCCTGATTGTCGACGGCACCATGAAGACGCCCGACACCCGGCGCGATGGCTGGGGCGCGGCCACGCCGGCACGGCTGCAGGCAACGCTGGATGAAACCGTCGGCGCCTTCGGCATCAAGGCGCCGCTGACGGTGGCGGACATCTGGACTGACCAGTTCCTGCCAGCGCCGTCGGACCGCCGCCTCAAGGCGTAAGGAGAGCACGCCCGTCTCTATATCGTCCCTGGCCTGGGCGATGCGCCGGAGCCCCGTGGTGCGCCGCCACTTCCCGCTCCCGGTGCGTAATTAAGCTCGCGGCCCGCGCGGCATGGCAACATGGCGGCATTGCCGTAACGATCGGACCCCGCGAGGGTTCCGCCAGGACCCGCCATGCCATCGCCGACAGACGCCGCGTTCGCCCCCAACCGCCGCCTGCGCGCCAATTCGCTGCTGCTGTGCTGCGCCGCCCTGCTCGGCGGCTGCGCCTTGCCGCCGCTGGATCACCGCACCGAATCCTCTGCGCTGACGCCCACCGAATCCCAGGCCACGCCGCTGGGCCAGGCGGTGGCCGGCGAAGTGGCGCGCCATCCGGGCCTGAGCGGCATCCATCCGCTCGAGAATGCCTACGCCGCCTTTGCCGCGCGCGTGCAGCTGGCGCGCACCGCGCAGCGCACGCTTGACGTGCAGTACTACATCTGGCGCGACGACCTGACCGGCACCCTGTTGCTGGAAACGTTGCATGAAGCCGCCGACCGCGGCGTGCGCGTGCGCCTGCTGCTGGACGACAACGGCATTGCCGGCATGGACGAATTGCTGGCGGCCATGGACGCGCATCCGCAGGTCGAGGTGCGGATCTTCAACCCGTTCGTGATCCGCCACCCCAAGGCGCTCAATTTCCTGACGGATTTCCGGCGCCTGAACCGGCGCATGCACAACAAGTCCTTCACCGCCGACGGCGTCGCCACCATCATCGGCGGGCGCAATGTCGGCGACGAATACTTCGGCGCCACCAACGGCGTGCTGTTTGCCGACCTCGATGTCATTGCCGTCGGGCCCGCCGCGGGCGACGTGGCGCACGATTTCGACCGCTACTGGTCCAGTGCGTCGGCCTACCCGGTGGACCGGCTGGTGCCGCCCGTCAGCGTCGAACGGCTGCAGGCGCTGGCCAGCAATGCCCGCGCAGTCGAGCAGAACCCGGCTGCCGCCGCTTACCTGGCCGCGGTGCGCGACCTGCCTGACGTGCAGCGGATGCTGAACGGCACGCTGCAGTTCCAGTGGGCAAAAACGCGCATGGTCAGCGACAACCCCGCCAAGGCGCTCGGCGAGGCATCGCGCAACACCCTGGTGGCGCACCAGCTGCGTGAAATCCTGGGCGACCCGCAGCGCGAGCTTGACCTGGTCTCGCCCTATTTCGTGCCATCGACGGGCGGCACGTCCTATTTTGCCGACATGGCCAGGCGCGGCGTGGCGGTGCGCGTGCTGACCAATGCGCTGGAAGCCACCGACGTGGCCGCCGTGCATTCGGGCTATGCCAAGCGGCGCAAGGCGCTGCTGGAAGCCGGCGTGGACCTGTATGAGCTGCGGCGCTCGGCCGCGCCCGGCAAGAAGGAAGAGCGCGCCGGCCCCTTCGGCAGCTCGGGCTCCAGCCTGCACGCCAAGACCTTCGCGGTTGATAGCAGCCGGATCTTCGTGGGCTCGTTCAATTTCGACCCGCGCTCGGCCACGATCAACACCGAACTGGGCTTCGTCATCGACAGCCCGGAGCTGGCTGGCCGGATCGAGTCCACCTTCGCCAGCGTGGTGCCGCGCGCGGCCTACCAGGTCAAGCTAGATGAAACCGGCAAGCTGTACTGGCTGGAACGGCGCGACGACGAAGTCATCCGCCACGACACCGAGCCGAACACCAGCTGGTGGCGCCGGCTTGGCATCTGGTTCCTGTCGATTCTGCCGATCGAGTCGATGCTGTAGAACGGGTTCCTGGGAGCGCGGCCCCTCAGATCTGGTCGAGCAGGCTGCGCACCACATCGGCCAGCCGGCCGGCGCGCTGGCGCCCCTTGGTGTCCAGCGCCATGCCGCTGCCGCCGGCCAGCGCTTTCAGGCCAAACAAGGCATCGCCCACGTCACGCCAGGCCGGGTAATCGGCATGGATTTTTTCCAGCGCGGCGGCGCCGGCGGCCACCTGCGCGGGTGCGGGGGTGCGGCCGGCGGCCAGGTCTTCCAGTGCCGTGGCAGCGTCCAGCAAGCCTTTGCGGTTCATCTCCGTCTCCCCTGCAATGTCTCTTTTGTCATGGCCGCCGCATGCGGGCAGCCATGACACTGTAGCAGGCTTGCCGGGAGGGGCAACCAGGCGCTGGCAACGCAGGCCTGGCGGCGCCGGCTCAATTGCGCCCGATATCCTGCAGGATGCGGGTCATCAGGTACAGGCGCGGCACGATCGAGTCCAGTTCGATGTACTCGTCGCGGGCGTGATAGCCGAAGCCGGCCAGCCCGAAGCTTTCCACCACCGCGGGCTTGCCCGAGCGCGCGGCATAGCTGGCGTCAGTGGCGCCGCCGGTGCCTTCGGCCAGGGCCAGCGTGCGGCCGTCCAGCTCCGCGTAAATCTCCTGCGCGCGCTTGGCCAGCGCGCGGCCGCGCGCGTCGGCCACGAACGGCGGGCGGCCCTCTTCCATCGTCACCGTGGTCTGCGTCTCCGGCACCAGCTGGCTGGACTTGGCCTTGTCCTGCAGCGCCACCCTCAGCTTCTCGGCGGCGCCGGCCGCGGTGGTGCGCACATCGCCGTAGGCGACGGCGCTTTCCGGGATCTGGTTGCGCACCGTGCCGGCCTGCGCCTGGGTCCAGTTCAGCTGCGAGCCCGGCACCTGGCTGGCGGTATCGCGCGTCTGCTGCAGCTGGTGGGCGAGTTCGATCAGCGCATTGCGGCCGCGCTCCGGCGCGGCGCCGGCGTGGGATGCGCGGCCCTTGACCTGCATGGTGGCGGTGGCGGTGCCGGAGGCGCCCAGCAGCAGCGACTCGGCCTTGACCACGTCCTTGGCCGCGGTGGGCTCGCACGACAGCACCACGTCGTGCTGCGCGGCCAGCGCGGCGATGGCTTCGCCGGAGCCGACCGAGCCGACCTCTTCGTCAGGATTGAACAGCACCGTGATCTGCGCGTAGTCGCGCCAGCCCTGGTTCTTCAGGATCTCCAGCGAATGCAGGATCACGGCGATGCCGCCCTTGTCGTCGGCAATGCCCGGCCCGTAGAGCCGGTTGCCTTCCTCGCGGATGGGCTGCGTGGCCAGGGTGTTGTCCGGGTACACCGTGTCCATGTGGGCGATCAGCATGATGCGGCGCTTGCCGGTACCGGTGAAGGTGGCCTTGACCATGGTTCCCGGGCCCTTGGTGACCGGCATGCGTTCAACCTTCGCGCCCAGCGCCTGCAGGCGCTTCTCGGTATAGCCGGCCATCTGCGCCAGCCCCTTCGCGTTGGCGCTGCCGGATTCGATCGACACCATCTCCTTGAGCGACTGCACCAGCGCGGGCTGGGCCGCCTGCGCGGCGGACAGCAGCGCGGCATCGGGCTGGGCGGCACTGGCCAGGGTGCCGGCCCCGGCAAGCGTCAGGGCGGCGGCAACGGCAACGTGGCGAACGGAAAACGGCATGGAATCTCCTCGGATTGGTCTTGTTGGTGCCATGCCCCGGCGCACGGGCGGCGCCGCGGCACAACTGCACGATGCTAGCCCTTGCCAGAAACTTAGGGGAGGATCAATATCGCCAATCCGGATGCCGATCCCGCCACGGCATCCTGCCCCCACTCATCGCTCCATGCACCCGACCACGCCCCCACGCATGCCAGCCACCATCGCGCCGCCGTCACAGAACATCCCGCTGCATGTCCGCCTGCTATGGCTGCCGGAAGCCATGCCGGGCAGCCTGTTCACCACGCTCGACGTGCTCCGCACCGTGGCCGGCGTCGCCAGCCTGCAGCGGCCCGACGCGGCGCCCACGCTGAGCTGGCAGCTGTGCGGCAGCAACGGGCGCACGCTGGCGGCGGACCTGCCGGGGCTGGTGGCCTCCACCCGGCGCACCCGCACCGCGGACAGCCGCACGCTGCTGGTGATCCCGGCCCTGCTGGCCAGCAACGCGCTGCAGCTGGGCGAGATCGTGCAGCGCGATGCCGCGGCGCTGCGCCTGGTGGAGCGCCATGCGCAGGCGGGCGGCTGGATCGCGGCGTGTTCGTCGGGGATGGTCTTGCCGCTGCAGCTGGGGCTGCTCGACGGCGCCAGGACCGGCGCGCCGTGGATGTTCCAGAGCTGGATGATGCGCCAGTATCCGCATTGCGACCTGGGCAGCGACCAGGCCATGAGCGTGCACGAGCGTGTGTTCTCGTGCGTGGCGCCGGCGCTGCAGGTGGAATTCATGCTGCGCGTGCTGGGCCACCTGCACGACCCGGACCTGGCTCAGGCGGCGTCGCGGCTGATGCTGTTCCAGCCCGAGCGCCAGCGCAGCGTGCCGGCGCTGGTGTCGCAACGCTGGCTCAGCCGCACCGCAGACAGCCCGGTGTATCGCGCCATCCAATGGCTGCAGGACCATGTGTCCGAGCCCTACAAGCTGGCCGCGGTGGCCCAGGCGGCCGCGGTCAGCGAACGCACGCTGCTGCGGCATTTCCGCCAGGTTACCGGACTGAGCCCGCTGGACTACCTGCACACCCTGCGCGTGGAGCGCGCGCGCATGCTGCTGGAAGTCACGCTGCACGGCACGCAGGGCATTGCCGAAGCCTGCGGCTACAGCGACGCCGCCGCGTTCCGGCGGCTGTTCCAGCGCACCACCGGCATGTCGATGTCAGACTATCGCGCCCGCTTTGCGCTGCGGGCGCGGCGGCGCTACTGGCGCATGGAAGATGCCGCGGTACGGCGCGGCACCGGGGAGTGACCGCGCCCAGGGCAGCGCTCAGGTGCGCAAGGCGATGTGGTTGACCACGTTCTCCACGCCCTGCACGTACCATGCGTCACGCTCGGCCTGGCGCCGCGTGTCCTCGCTGGCGACGCAGCCTTCCAGCGTCACTACGCGGTTCTCGGTGCGCGCGCTGACCTGGCCGGCATCGATGAAGGGATCGGTCTCAAGCACCAGCATCAGTGCCTCGGTGATTTCGTCGTCGCGGTCGGCTTCGGCGGGCGCTACCACCAGTTCATTGACCACGCAGCGGCAACCGCGCGACCACCAGGCCAGCACCCCTGCCAGGCGCATGTGCGACAGGCTGATCACCTGCCCCCACAGGGTGACCACGCCGTCGTGCACTTCCACTTCAATCCAGCCGCTGCGTTCGCCCACGGCTTCGCGCATGGCCTCGGGCTTGCCCTTGACCCGCGCGCAAATCTTGCAATTGCGGAAATCGATGGCATTGAGCAGGCGCTCGCACACCGCGTCGCGCAGTTCGCCGTCGCCTACCTGCATGCCGCCATTGGCCACGCGCAGGTGATCAATCACGCTGGTTACACCGTCCACGCGCCGCACCGTCGCCGCGGCCCTGGTCTTGTCGACGATATCGGCCACCTCGCCTTCCAGGATCAGCGCGCCGTCAGAAAGCCGCAACTGGATGGTGGGATGGAGGACATGACCCTGATAAGGCACATGCGCCAAGGCTGCGCGCGCCTGCGTCAGCACCGCTTCGCTACTCTGCATTTTGTTCGCCTCGCCCGATTGGTCTGGAGATGGAAGACGCGCGCCCCTGCCTGCAGGCGCGCCTGGCGCGGTGCCGCTGGCTCCTTCACCCCCGGGGCCTGGCAACCGCTTCCTCATTATAGGAAGCGGTCCGGGAACGGCTCGGGCCTCAGGCCGCGGCTGCCTCGCGCGCGCGGGCCACTTCCTGGTTGCGCAGGATAAAGCGCTGGACCTTGCCGCTGGGGGTCTTGGGCAGTTCGGCGACGAACTCGATCTCGCGCGGGTAGGCATGGGCGGCCAGGCGCTTGCGCACGTGCTGGCGCAGCGCCTCGGCCAGTTCCGGCGCGGCGCGATATTGCGGGTCCAGCACGACAAAGGCCTTGATCAGTTCAGTGCGCTCCGGATCGGGCTTGCCGATCACCGCGGCCTCGACCACGGCCGGGTGTTCGATCAGCGCGCTTTCCACGTCGAACGGGCCCACGCGGTAGCCCGAGGTGGTGATGACGTCGTCGGCGCGGCCGATGAAGCTGATGCTGCCGTCGTCATTCAGCTCGGCGGAATCGCCGGTCAGGTAGTAGCCGCCGGCAAACCCGCTGGTGGACGTGCCGTGATAGCCGCCGAACCAGCACATCGGCGAGCGCTTCAGGTCCAGCGCCAGCGTGCCCGGCTGGCCCGGCGGCAGTTCACGCTGTTCATCGTCCACCACTACCACGCGGTGCCCCGGGCTGGCAAAGCCGGCCGCACCCATGCGCACCGGATGCGCCAGCGCATGGTGGTTGCACAGCACCATGCCCAGTTCGGTCTGGCCGTAGTGGTCGTGGATGGTCACGCCCAGCTCGCTGGCGAACCAGCGGATCACTTCCGGGTTGAGCGGCTCGCCCGCGCTGCTGACCGCGCGCAGCCGCCCGCGCAGCGGACCCGACACGGCCTCGCCCGCGGCGATCAGCAGCCGGTATGCCGTGGGCGAGCCAGCCAGGTTGGTGATGCCGTACTTGCGGATCACACGGCATGTGCTCTCGACGGTGAACGGGCCATCGTAGAAGGTGGTGGGATGGCCCAGCGCCAGCGGGCCCGTGACCGCGTAATACAGGCCGTAGGCCCAGCCCGGATCGGCCAGGTTCCAGAAAGCGTCTTCGGCGCGCAGGTCGACCGCGTCGCGCATATAGCCGGCAAACGCGGCGATTGCCTTGAGCGGCACCAGCAGCGGCTTGGCCGGGCCAGTGGTGCCGGAGGTGAACATTATCAGGAAGGGGTCGTCGCCCCGGCGCGGCACCGGCTCGAACGACGCCGGCTGGCGTTCCAGCTCGGCCCAGAAGCTGAAGTCGCCGCGCACCAGGCCGCGGCCTTTGTCGCCGGCCACGGTGACGACGGTGGGACAGCCATCCACGTCATCCAGCTTGGGGCGGTTGGCGCCATCGGTGACCACCACCTTGGCGCCGGACGCATTGAGCCGGTGCTCGATGGCCTTGGGGCCGAAGGCCGTGAACAGCGGCTGGTACACCGCGCCGGCGCGCCAGGTGCCGAGAATCGTCACCAGCAGTTCCGCATTGCGCGGCAGCAGGCCCGCCACGCGGTCGCCCGGCTGCACGCCCTGCGCCTTCAGGAAGCCGGCAAACTGCGCGGACAGTGCCTGCAGCTCGGTAAAGGTCCAGCTGCGCGAATTGCCGTCGCGCCCTTCCCAGAACAACGCGATACGGCCCGGCAGCGCGTGCCGGTCGCAGCATTCGACGCAGGCGTTCATTGCCTCAAGGTTGCCGTGCAGCTGCCGTGCCACGGCGTCGTCATAGGAAAATCCGTCGAAGGCTTGGGCGTAGTCGCGCATGGTGTCTCCTGTATTCCGGCATGTGCCTTTTGGTAGGTGGCCAGTGCGCGCGGCATGGCGGCGCGCAACGGCAGCCGCATGAGTTTGCGCGAGCGCCCGGGGAGCAGGCAATAACCGATTCCGCCAGCGCGGCTGACGGTTTTTGCCATCCCTGCCGTGAGCCCTGAGGCACCCCGAGGCACCCTTGACGCGGCACCGCCCGGCGCCGACGATACGGACATCACCGCCAGGAGACAGCGCATGTGCACCAATTACGCCCCGGTCCAGAGCCGGATCCTGCGCGAAATCTTCGGCGTGGAACCGCCGCCGGGGCTGTACAAGGCTGAAACCTATCCGGACTATGCGGCGCCGATCGTGCGCGCCGCGGACGATGGCACGCGCAGTGGCGCACTGGCCTCGTTCGGCATGGTGCCGCGCCCGCGCATCCCGCCGGGCGCACGGCGCTTTGACACCACCAATGCCCGCAGCGAGACCGTGGGCGAGCGCCCCGCCTTTGCGCGCTACTGGCGCCAGTGCCAGCTGTGCCTGGTGCCGGCCACGGCGTTCTATGAGTTTGCGTATCCCGAAGATGTAGTGCCCGGCGGCCCGCCCGGCAAGCCGGTGCGCTGGCGCGTCTGGCTACCCGGCGAGCCGGCCTTCGGCATTGCGGGCCTGTGGCGCAGCTGGCCGGACCAGTCGCTGTCCTTCACCATGCTGACCATCAACTCGGCCCAGCACCCGGTGATGCAGCGCTTCCACAAGCCGGGCGAGGAAAAGCGGTCAGTGGTGATCGTGCCGCGTGAACAGTGGGATGACTGGCTCGCCTGCCGCGACCCCGAGGTCGCGCGCACCTTCCTGACGCTCGTGCCCGCGGAGGCCATGCGGGCCGAACCGGCGCCCAAAGTGCAGGGAGCGCCAATCCCCGACTCGGAGTAAGCGCGCCGCTTTCGCCGCCATGGCCGCTGCTCGCTTCCATGCAAGGCGGCTCAGAAGCGGTAGGTAACGCTGCCCACCACCGTGCGGCGCGCGCCGAAGTAGCAGTCACCGCGCGCCAGGCAGGTAGTCAGGAATTGCTTGTCGAACAGGTTGTTGGCATTCAGCGAGACCCGCAGCGGGCCGTGGTCATAGGCGATCATCGCGTCGTAGAGCGTCACGCCGCCCACCCGGTTCTGGTCGGCACCGTCATAGCTGGGACCGACATAGCGCACCCCGCCGCCGGCGACAAAGCCCGGCACGCCAAACAGCTTGAAGCGATAGTTGGCCCACAGCGACGCCATGTTCGACGGCGTGCTCGCCAGCTTCTTGCCCACCTCGGCCGGCGTGCCGTCGATCACGCGCGCATCCAGGTAGGTATAGGTCGCGATCAGGTCCAGCCGGCTGGACAGCGAGGCCAGTGCCTCCACCTCGATACCGCGCGTACGCGCCTCGCCCACCTGGACCGAATCGGGAATGCCATTGACCACGCCTGCGGTCTTGCGGTTCTTCTCGCGCATATCGAATGCGGCGATGGTCAGCGTGGCGTTCTTGCCCGGCGGCTGGTACTTGATCCCCGCCTCCCACTGCGAGCCGCGCAGCGGCTTGAAGGCCTGGTTGGCCTTGTTGAAGCCGGCCAGCCCCTGGAACGACTCGGAATAGCTCACGTACGGGTTGAGGCCGGTGTCCGAGCGGTACATCAGTCCGGCACGCTTGGTAAGCTCGCTGTCGTCGCGGCTGGCTGAAGGCGTGTTGTCCTGCGCGGCGCGCGACCAGTCATAGCGCAGCCCCAGCATCAGCAGCCACTTGTTCCACGACAGCTGGTCCTGCACGTACAGGCCGGTCTGCGCCTGCGTGGCGGGGTTCAGGTCGCGCGTGCCCGGCAGGGTGAAATTGCCGTAGACCGGGTTGAACACATTGAGCGGCGCGGCCGTGCCCCCCACCCCGGCGCGCCCCGTGATCTCGGCGTGCTGGTAGTCGACACCGGTCAGCAGCGTGTGCTGGACCGGGCCGGTGCGGAAGTTGGTCTGCGCCTGGGTATCGACCGCGAACGAGTTCAGCGTGGGCTGGTTCAGGTAAACCGTGCGGCGCATCAGCATATCGCTGCCCGGCACCCAGCCGTGGCCGGCGCCATTGAAGCCGGTCGCGTAGATGCTGCGGTAGTCCACCGTGCTGTGCGAATAGCGCAGGTTCTGCCGCACCGTCACGGTGTCGTTGAACTTGTGCTGGAACTCATAGCCCACCGACGCCTGCTCGGCGTTGTAGCGGTCGAAGCCGGGCTCGCTGATAAACAGGTGATCGGGGATCTGGCCGGCCGGGTTGGCCTGCAGCGTGCCCCGCCAGGGGAAGAAGCCGACCGAGGTCCCGCTTTCATCGCGCTGGAAGTTGGCCAGCAGCGTGAGCGAGGTGTCCTGGCTCGGGCGCCACGTCAGCGAAGGCGCGATCAGGTAGCGGTTGTCCTTGACGTAGTCCACCTGCGTGTCGCTGTCGCGCGCCAGCGCCACCAGACGGTACAGCCACTTGCCGTCCGCATCGAGCGGGCCGGTCAGGTCGGCCTGCACTTGCTTGCGGTTGTAGTTGCCGAACTGCACCCCGATCTCGCGCGCCGCCTCAGGCTGCGGGCGTTTGCTGACCAGGTTCAGGATGCCGCCGACCGCGCCCTGCCCGAACAGCATCGACGACGGCCCGCGCAGCACGTCGATGCGCTCCAGCGCGTAAACATCGGGCCGCACGTTGTTGTAGAAGCCGACCTGGTTCAGCAGGCCGTCGCGATACTGCGTGAAATCCGTGCCGCGGAACTTGCCCCAGTCGCCACGCGCATCGTTGCCGTACGGGCCGGCATAGACCCCGGCGCTGTAGCCGATGGCCTGCTGCACGCTCTGCGCGCCCTGCGCCTCCATCCGGTCGCGCGTGATGACGGTGATCGACTGGGGCGTCTCCATCACCGGTGTGTCGGTCTTGGTAGCCGTGGCGCTGCGTTTTGCCACGAAGCCATGGACCGGGCCGGTGGCGGTTTCGTCATCACTGCTGGCGCGGACCGTGACCGCCGGCAGTTCAGCCGCAGCACTGGCCGTCGCCGGCGCAGGCACTTCGCCGGATTGGGCAAACACGCCGCCGGCCTGCAGGCTCAGCACAAGGGTGGTCAGCGAAAGGCCGCGCGGGGTGACAAGCGCGGGGCAGGCAAAGCGCGGCTTTGCCCGCTTGGTCGGGTGGAGATACATCACTCAGGGATCGGAAGGTAGCTACCCCGCAGGCGCGGCGTGGCAAGTGGAGAATACTGATTACGAATACGAATAATTCGCAATTCCAACAGAATTCTAACCTGAATGTGTCAGAAGCGAGACATTTTCTATGGGCGTCTGGACTGTCTGGTCCGGAGTGATCTGTTTCCGCTTTACTACGATGTAAGGATTAACGCTGTAGCGTAAAAAATATTGCACCACCTATTTCTTGCTGCTACAGTAAATCCGAATGGAAATCGAGTTCGACTTGGCGAAGGACGCTATCAACCAACGTCAACACGGGTTGTCCCTGGCAGCCGCGGGGTTGATGGACTTTGGTAGCGCCCTGCTGGAGATCGATGACCGCAAGCCATACGGCGAAACCCGCTACATCGCATACGGGCCGATTGGCCGGCGCCTGTATTGCCTGGTATTCACCATACGCGGCGACACGTTACGGGCAATCAGCCTGCGTAAAGCCAACTCCCGAGAGGTGCGAGACTATGAACAGGAAACCTGACCTCACCATGCCGACGCCCGCGGAGGACGCCGCAATTGCGCGCGGCATTGCCGGAGACCCCGATGCGGTGTCGTTGCCGACGGAACAAATCAAGCGGCTGCGCCCGGCGCGCGAGGTACTTGAGCAGGTCGTGGGAAAAGAAAATGCCGATGCACTGGTGAAACGCCGTGGCAGGCCGGCCAAGCCGGCTGGCGAGCGCAAGGTCAATCAGACCTTGCGGATCGATCCCGATGTACTGGACGCCTACAAGGCAACCGGCAGCGGCTGGCAAACGCTGATGAACGACGCACTGCGCGATTACGCCAAATCGCACCGGATGCTGCCTCGGCGCTAAGCCAGACGAAGAAGGCGTTGGGCAGTTCTCAGCCTCAGTGGCCAGCCCCCACGCCAATCAGCCGGCCTGCAGCCGGCCCAGCAACCGCCGCCCCGCCTCGATCACCGCCGCATCCGGCTGCATCTGGTAGCGCACGATCATGCCTTCGATGCACAGCATCGCTTCCTCGGCCACCGCTTGCGGCTGGTCCAGGCCCAGGCGCGCGGCGATGTCGGCGACGAATGCGGCCAGCTCGGCCTTGTGCGCCGCGGCCTGTTCGGCCGCGCGCGCGTCGCCGCCCGCCTCGGCCACCACGTTGATAAAGGCGCAGCCACGGAAGTCGCGGCTGAACCAGTCCGCCAGCGCGTCGGCAATCACGTCCAGGTGCGGGCGCACGGCCAGCCGGGCTTCCACGTCCTGCCGGAACCACGTCATCCACTCGTCATGCCGGCGCGCCAGGAACGCCGAAATCAGCTCGTTCTTGGAGGCGAAATGGCGGTAGAGCGACATCTTGGCGACGCCGGATTCGGCAATGATCTTGTCAATGCCGGTGGCGCGGTAGCCCTCCTGGTAGAACAGGCGGGCAGCGGTGTCGAGGATGCGGTCGCGGGCGGAAGGCGTGGCCATGTTGGTGGCGGAGTCGGTAATGGGAGCGGCCGGACAGCACCCTGCGCCGTCCGGCCTCTATAGGTCGATACTATGACAGACAGACCTGTCTAGCAAACCTGGCCCGCTCAGACCTTCAGCTTCGCCTCCGCATCACGCAGCGCCGTACGCAGGCCCTCTTCCACCACCGGGTGGTAGAACGGCATGCCCAGCATCTGCCCGATACTCAGGTCCTGCTGGTACGACCACGCCAGCAGGTGGGCGATGTTCTCGGCACGCGGGCCGGTCCATTCCGCGCCCAGGAAGCGGCCCGTGGTGTTGTCGGCATAGACGTGCATCAAGCCGCGGTTCTTCAGCATCACGCGGCTGCGGCCCTGGTCCTCGAAGCTGACCTCGCCGGTCACGAACGTGCCTTCGGCCAGGTCGGCGTAACGCTGGCCGACCATCGCGATCTGCGGGTCCGTGAACACCACCGCGATCGGCGCGCGGCGGGCCAACGGCTTCACCTGCGGATAGCTGGCGGCGTTCTCGCCCGCGGCCTTGCCCTCGTCCGCGGCCTCATGCAGCAGCGGCAGCATGTTGTTGGCGTCGCCGGCAATGAACACCGGCGCATTGCCGCACTGGAGCGTGCGCGCATCGAACAGCGGCACGCCGCGCGCATCCAGCGCCAGGCCGGCATGCTCCAGGCCCAGGCCGCGCACATTGGGCACGCGGCCGGTGGCGACCAGCGCATAGTCGAAGCGCTCAGTCACGCTGCGGCCTTCGCGGTCCAGGTAGGTCACCACCACCTGGTCGCCGTCGCGGGCCATGTCGGTCACCTTGGCGTCCGGATCGAGATAGAACTCGCCGTTGAAGGTCTTCGCCGCGTAGGCGCGGATCACGGGATCCGTCAGCGGGCCGAGCGAGCCGCTGACGCCGAACACGCGCACCCGCACGCCGAGGCGCGACAAGGCCTGGCCCAGTTCCAGCCCGATCACGCCGGGGCCGAACACCACCACGCTGGCGGGCAGGTCTTCCCAGGCGAACACATCGTCATTGACGATCAGGCGGTCGCCGAACACCTGGAACGGCGCCGGCAGCATCGGCGTGGAGCCGGTGGCGATGACTACGCGGCTGGCACGCACGGTGGTGTGCCCATCCACTTCCAGCGTGGTGTTGTCGATAAAGCGGGCATAGCCGCGGATGCGGTCGGCTTCGGGGATGCTCTCCACGCCGCGCACCACAAAGCCGACAAAGCGGTCGCGCTCGCTGCGCACGCGGGCCATCACCTCGCGGCCGTCGATGCGGACCTGGCCATCCACGTGCACGCCGAACGGCGCGGTGTGGCGCAGTTCGTGCGCGGCCTCGGCGGCAGCGATCAACAGCTTGGAGGGCATGCAGCCCACCCGGGCGCAGGTGGTGCCGTACGGGCCGCCTTCGATGATCACGGCGCGCTTGCCCGCGGCAATCGCGGCACGGTAGGCGGCAAGGCCGGCGGTGCCTGCGCCGATCACGGCGACGTCGGTCTGGATGGTGGTCATGGCGGTCAATTCCTTTGTCTTGATGGCGTCAAACTGGTGTCAATCAGCGGGCTGGATGGGGCCGCCATGCCCGTCGGGCAAGGGGGCCCCATCGGGTCCGGCGACTGCCGGTCCCCGGATGGGGGATGAAAGAGGAATCGGCTTACTTGCCCAGGTACTGCTGCAGCGCCTCGGCGCCGCCGATGAGCTTGCCGTTGATAAAGACCTGCGGTGCGGTCATCTCGCCCGAAACGGCGCCCAGCACCTTGCCGCGCACCTTGTTGTCCAGCGGCACGTCGATGTAGTCGAAGCCGTTGTCGTCCAGCAGTTGCTTGGCCTTGGCGCAGAACGAGCAGCCGACCTTGGAGAACACCACCACCTGGTCCGGCTTGCGCGCATTCGGGGCGATGTGGGCCAGCATGGTGTCGGCGTCGGACACCTTGAACGGGTCGCCCGGCTCTTGCGGCTCGATGAACATCTTCTGCACCACGCCGTCCTTGACCAGCATGGCATAGCGCCAGCTGCGCTTGCCAAAGCCCAGGTCGGCCTTGTCCACCAGCATGCCCATGCCTTCGGTGAATTCACCGTTGCCGTCGGGGATCATGGTGATGTTCTCGGACTCCTGGTCCTTGGCCCATTCGTTCATCACGAAGGTGTCGTTGACTGACACGCACAGGATGTCGTCCACGCCGTGCTTCGCGAACACCGGCGCCAGCTCGTTGTAGCGCGGCAGGTGGGTCGACGAGCAGGTCGGCGTGAAGGCGCCCGGCAGCGAGAACACGACCACGGTCTTGCCGTTGAACAGCTCGCCGGTGGTGACGGTCTTCCACTCGTTGTCTTCACGCATGCGGAAAGCGACATTGGGAACGCGTTGGCCTTCACGGGATTGCAGCATCAGTTCACTCCTTGGTCTGGATCGGGTTGGTTTCGGCTGCGGGTTGCAGCGAAGGCCCCATTCTGTCGACCGGGATGTGATTTGTACAATTCATCGTATTAACCACGACGATTGTCTTACGCTATTGATCCGGCATAGCCGTCCCCTATTGCGCCGGCAATGGCACCTCATCCGCGCGCACGCAAAAGCATATTTTTTCGGTAAATGCCGGCGAGTGCCCTATCATGCGGCATCCACTCAGACTCCCGTTTTGTCCGCAATGACCCGACCTTGCCGCCTGCCGTCTCTCTGCCGATGGGCCCCGATGCTCGCGCTGTCGCTGATGCTGGCGCACCCCGCGCAGGCGCAAACCCTGAAGAAACCGGCCCTGGACGCGCTGGTCTCCGGCACCCGAACGGCGGCCCAGGCCGACCTGCAGGCATTCATGGCCGCCGCGGCCAGGGCCGAGCCCTCCGTGGCGCCGGCCGTGGCGGCGTGGCAGGCCCGGTCGCCGCTGGCCGGCGACAACCTGGCCAATTTCGGCCGCCTGCTGGGCGTCTACAACCGCGTCCGCAACGAGGCCGCGGTGATCGACGCCATCGGCAGGATGGTGGCGCTGCGCACCGTGCGCGACGAGAAAATCCCGCAGCACGAGAACCCTGCCATCATCGAGTTCGGCAAGATGATCGAGGCCATGGCGCGTGACTTCGGACTGGCCTACCGCAATGTCGACAACCGGGTCTTCGAGGTCACGCTGCCCGGCGGCGGCAAGGACACCTTCGGCATCCTGACCCACGCCGACGTGGTGCCCGCGGTGGCCGAGGAATGGGTGCTGGAGGACGGCACCAAGCTGGATCCGTTCCGCATGACGCGCGTGGGCGACACGCTGTACGGGCGCGGCACCATCGACGACAAGGGCTCGATCGCCGCGGTCATGTATGCCATGAAGACCGTCAAGGAAAGCGGCGTGCCGCTGGAGCGCACCATCCGCCTGATGATCGAGACCACCGAGGAAACCGGCGGCGACGGCATGAAGTACTACCGCCAGCACACCACCCTGCCCGAGTACAACGTCGTGCTCGACAGCAAATACCCCGCGGTGGTGGCGGAAAAAGGCGCGGGCACGCTGACCGTCTCCTTCGGCATCAAGGCAGCGGACGACAAGAGCGCGCAAGGCAAGGCCGACCATAAGGGACCTGCCATCGTTGCCATGCGCGGCGCGGCCTCGGCCAACGCCATCCCCGAGACCGCCACTGCGCGCATTGCCGGCGGCGATGCTGCCGCCGTGGCTGCCACGCTGGAACAGGCACGCGCTGAATTCCTGCGCCGCCATACCCCGCGCGGTAAGTTCTCCATCGACGTGAAGCGCGCCGGCAACGACGTCGAAGTCAAGGTCACCGGCGCCTCGGCGCACGGATCGCGCCCTGAGGAAGGGGTCAACCCGCTGCCGCGGCTGGCGCTGTTCCTGCAGGCCAGCGGCGTGCAATTTGCCGAGAACCACTACCTGAACGCGGTCCGCTACCTGAACGACCTGTACGGGCTGGATTATCTTGGCACCAGGATGGAGGTGGCCTACCGCGACCCGTTCATGGGCCCGCTGACCATGTCGCCGACGCTGGTGCGCGAGCGCGGCGAATATGTCGACGTGGTCACCAACGTGCGCATGCCGCGCGGCCGCACGCCGGACGAGCTGGGCGGAAAGATCACCAAGCGTATTTTCGGCTGGGCCGCCACCCATGGCCCGGTCGAGATCAAGTACGACCAGGGCAACTGGATGGCGCGCGATCCCAAGGGCGCGTGGCTGTCCACGCTGCTGAATATCTTTGGCGATACCACCGGGCTGGAAGCCAAGCCGGTTTCCACCGCCGGCAGCACCACCGCCAAGCTGATGCCCAATGCCATCAACTTCGGGCCAGCGATGCCGGGCAAGAAATACACCGCGCACAACGCGCGCGAGTACAAGGAAGTGGCCGACCTGAACCTGGATATGCAGATGTTCACCGAGATGCTGGTGCGGATCGGGAACCTGGACAAGATGCAGTAACGAGGGTTTCAGGCGTGTCCCTCTACGCTTGTGTGCTCCCTCTCCCCTCATGGGGAGAGGGCCGGGGTGAGGGGTGGTCTAGCTAGGAACCACATCAAGCGGGGCCTTCGGTTTTAGGACCCAACAGCTTCACAACCCCAGTTCACTCAACCCCGCATGTTCATCCGGCCGCCGGCCCAGCGTCCAGTGGAACTTGCGGTCCGTCGCCTTGATCGGCGCATCGTTGATGCAGGCAAAGCGCCTGCGCATCAGCCCCGCCTCATCGAACTCCCAGTTCTCATTGCCGTATGACCGGTACCAGTTGCCGGAATCGTCGTGCCATTCATAGGCAAAGCGCACGGCGATGCGGTTGCCGTCGTGCGCCCACAGCTCCTTGATCAGCCGGTAATCCAGTTCCTTCTGCCACTTGCGCTGCAGGAAGGCGACGATGTCGGCGCGGCCGTTGACGAATTCCGCACGGTTGCGCCAGGCGCTGTCGACGGTATAGGCCAGCGCCACGCGCGCGGGGTCGCGGCTGTTCCAGCCATCCTCGGCGGCACGAACCTTGGCGATGGCGGATTCAAGGGTGAATGGGGGCAACGGCGGACGGATTTCGGCTTGTGCGGACATGCGGAGGCTCCTTGGCGGAAACAGGGTGAATCAGGTAGGAAGAACAGCCTGCTCGATATGATACAGACCTGTCTCATTATTGGTAGACAGATCTGTCTTGTCAAGGCAGGATGCCGAGGCAGAATTCAAAAGCAAGACCCGGAGTGCGAGGCGCACGCGGGCGGCCTAAAGTTGGCACCATGCAAGCGAGAGACAGGAGACCCGCGGTGAGCATCAGCCAGATACAACGTCCCGAAATGACCGTGGCAGGGCCGCGCAGGCCAATACCGCCAACGCGCGGCACGGCGCGGGGACAAGCGGCCGATATCGCCACCCGCGTCGATGGCACCGACTGGGCGGCCATTGCACGCGAACTCGACGACTACGGCTGCGCCGCCATCCGCGGCCTGCTGTCGGCAGCCGAATGCGACGCGCTTGCCGCCGGCTATGCGCAGGACGCGCTGTACCGCTCGCGCATCGAGATGCGCCGGCACGGCTTTGGCCAGGGCGAGTACAAGTACTTCCGCTACCCCCTGCCCGACACCGTGGCCGCATTGCGCATGGCCCTGTATCCGCACCTGGTGCCGGTGGCCAACCGCTGGAACGCCGCCATGGGCATCGATGTGCGTTATCCCGCCGCGCACGCCAGCTATCTTGCCCGCTGCCACGACGCCGGCCAGGTCCGCCCGACGCCATTGCTGCTGCGCTACGGCCCGGGCGACTACAACTGCCTGCACCAGGACCTGTATGGCGAGCACGTATTCCCGCTGCAGGTCGCCATCCTGCTGTCCGAGCCGGGCCGCGACTTTACCGGCGGAGAATTCGTGATGACCGAGCAGCGGCCGCGCATGCAGTCGCGGGCCGAGGTGGTGACGCTGCACCAGGGCGATGCCGTGGTCTTTGCCGTCAGCCAGCGCCCGGTGCAGGGCAGCCGCGGCAGCTACCGCGTGAACCTGCGGCATGGCGTCAGCCGGCTGCACGCGGGCCAGCGCTACACGCTGGGCATCATCTTCCACGACGCCACGTGAGGTATTCCATGACCCGTTCCACACAGCAACCGGAAGCCAGCACCATCGAACGCGACCCGCGCTGGGCCCGCGTGCTGGCGCGCGATCCGGGCGCCGACGGTGCCTTTGTCTATGCGGTCAAGACCACCGGCGTGTACTGCCTGCCGAGCAGCCCGTCGCGCCTGCCGCATCCGGCCAATGTCGAGTTCTTCGATAACGCCGCCGCGGCCGAAGCCGCCGGCTACCGGCCCAGCCGCCGTGCCGCCGCGCCTGCGCTGGCGGCCCAGCACGCGGCCATCGTGGCCGACGCCTGCCGCCGCATCGAGGCCGCCGACACCCTGCCCACGCTGCCAGAACTGGCCAGCGCGGCGGGCGTCAGCCCCTATCATTTCCACCGCCTCTTCAAGGCCGCCACCGGCCTGACGCCGCGCGCCTACGCCGCCGCGCATCGCGCCAGGAAGCTGCGCGAGCAACTCGGCACCAGCGACTCCGTGACCGAGGCGATCTACGACGCCGGCTTCGGCTCCAACAGCCGCTTCTACGAGACCTCGGACGCAGTGCTGGGCATGACCCCGTCGCGCTACCGCGCGGGCGGGGCCGACACCGATATCCGCTTTGCCATCGGCCAGTGCTCGCTGGGTGCGATCCTGGTGGCACAGAGCGAGCGCGGTGTCTGCGCGATCCTGCTGGGCGAGGATCCGCAGACGCTGCTGCAGGACCTGCAGGACCAGTTCCCGCGCGCCAACCTGATCGGCGGCGATGCGCAGTTCGAGCAACTGGTGGCCCAAGTGGTGGGCTTTATCGAGGCACCTTCGATCGGCCTGGCGCTGCCGCTGGACGTTCGCGGCACCGCGTTCCAGCAGCGTGTATGGCAGGCCCTGCAGGAGATCCCCGCGGGCAGCACCGCCAGCTATGCCGAGATTGCCGCCCGCATCGGCGCGCCGCGTGCGGTGCGCGCGGTGGCGCAGGCCTGCGCCGCCAACCACCTGGCAGTGGCCATTCCCTGCCATCGCGTGGTGCGCAGCGACGGCAACCTGTCGGGCTACCGCTGGGGCGTGGCGCGCAAGCGCGAACTGCTGGAGCGCGAGGCGCAGGCCTGAGTGGCCCGCCCTCAGCGCGCCACGGCTGCCTGCACCCGAGCCAGGTAGTCGTGGATCTGCGCCACCACCGCCGCGCCCTCACCTACCGCCGCGGCGACCCGCTTGGTCGAGCCCGCCCGCACGTCGCCGATGGCAAACACGCCCGGCACGCTGGTCTGCAGCGGATACGGCACCGCCGACGCGCAGCCCAGCTCGCCGCCACCGGTGCGCACGAAGCCCTTGTCATCGACCTCGACGTTGCAGGTGCGCAGCCACGACGCATTGGGATCGGCACCGATGAACAGGAACAGGTGCCGCACGTCCATCGTGACCGGGGCCGCGCTTTCCGCCCGGCATTCGTAGCGCACCGAACTGAGCCACCCTTCTCCCGCCAGTTCACTGATCTGCGCGTGCGTGCGCAGCGTGATATTGGGCAGCGAACCGATGCGGTCGATCAGGTAGCGCGACATGGTGGCGGCCAGCCCCGGCCCGCGCACCAGCATATGCACGTGTGCCGCGTGCGAGGCCAGGTAGACCGCTGCCTGCCCGGCCGAATTGCCGCCACCCACCAGCATCGCCGGCTCGTTCTTGCAGAGCTTGGCCTCCACCGGCGAGGCCCAGTAGTACACGCCGCGCCCTTCAAAGTGCTCCAGCGCGGCGATGTCCGGGCGCCTGTACTGCGCGCCGGTGGCAATCACCACGGTGTGGGTCGGGATCATGCGGCCATCGGCCAGCTCCAGCCGGATCGGGTCCGCGCCGCAATGCAATGCCTTGACCTCCAGCGGGATGGCGATATGCGCGCCGAACTTCAGCGCCTGCACGAACGCGCGCCCGGCCAGCGCCTGTCCGGAGATGCCGGTGGGAAAGCCAAGATAGTTCTCGATCCGGGCACTCGCGCCCGCCTGCCCGCCCGGCGAGCGGCAATCGATCACCGCCACCGACAAGCCTTCGGAAGCGGCATACACGGCCGTGGCCAGCCCCGCCGGCCCGGCGCCGACCACCACCACGTCATAGACATGGGCCGGATCGAACTCCGGCAACAGCCCCAGGCACGAAGCCAGCTGCCCTTCGTCCGGCGCGCGCAGCACGCGGCCGTCGGCGCAGATCACCAGCGGGAAGTCGCTGGCGGGCGCGTTGGCGTAGTCAAGCAGCAATGAGCAGTCGCGTTCCGCGTCGATATCGATGACCGTATGCGGGTAGCCGTTGCGCCGCAGGAAGGCCTGCAATGCCACCAGCTGCGGCTCGGTGCCGTGCCCGACCAGCACCGGCCCGCTGCCGAATTCGATCAGCCCCACGCGGCGCAGGATCAGCGCGCGCATGATGCGCTCGCCCAGTTCGGCCTCGGCCACCAGCAGGGCGCGCAGCCGCTCGGGTGTGATTGAATAGCCCTGGGTATCGGTCACGGCCACGCCGTCGACCAGCGCCGGGCGGCCGCTGAGGGTGCCGACCTCGGCCAGGAAGTGGCCGGGTCCCTGCTCGGTGATCTGGTGTTCGCGGCCCAGGCCGTCGCGCCGCATCAGCCGCACGCGGCCGCTGATAACCAGGTACATGCCTCGGCCCGTATCGCCGATGGAAAAGAGCTTCTCGCCCGCGCGCCAGTTCTGCGGCGTGCCGAAGCGCCGCACGCGCTCCATGTCGTCCGCGCTGAGCTGCGGGAACATCTGGTGCGAGCGCGACTCCAGCGTGGAATACGGCGCCTCCAGGCCGCCGCCGGTCTCGGGGCCGGTGTCTGCATCAGGTTCCATTGCTTCCGACTGCGAAATCGCCATGCTACCTCCCCGTCTGGACCCGCGCCAACCCGGGCGCATTTTCCCCGCTGCCGCGGCGCGGCCTATCGATAGTAGACGGCACGGCGCAGAATGCGAGATCCGCACGGCGCAGTTGCGGATTGTGCCGGCTTGGGATTGAATGAGCGCCTCGGCGTGCCCCCAGGCCCTCTGCCACCGCCGCCACCCTCATCCAGAACCAAGACTTGATGCATTCCAGCCCCGAATCCGACGCCAGCCAGCCTGGCGAGCACACCGACCGCCCCGCCCGCCCCAGCCTGCGGCCCCTCACGCCTGTCGAAGGCCGCGTGCTGGGCGTGCTGGTCGAAAAACAGCACACCGTGCCCGACACCTACCCGCTGTCGCTCAATGCGCTGGCCTCGGGCTGCAACCAGAAGACCGCCCGCGCCCCGGTGATGAACGTCAGCGAGGCCGAGATCCTCGAAGCCATCGACGGCCTCAAGGGCCTGAGCCTGGTCTTTGAAGGCAGCAGCAGCCGCGTGCCGCGCTTCGAGCACAATATGCAGCGCGTACTGGCCGTACCCAGCCAGTCCGTCGCGCTATTGGCGCTGCTGCTGCTGCGCGGCCCGCAGACCGCGGCGGAGCTGCGCCTGAACACCGCGCGCCTGCATGGCTTTGCCGATATCTCGTCGGTCGAGGCCTTCCTTGACGAACTGGCCAGCCATGCGCCGCCCTTTGTCGTCCGGCTGCCGCGCGCGCCGGGCGCACGCGAAAATCGCTGGATGCACCTGCTGAGCGGCGAAGTGAGCGCCGCAGCGGCCGCCGACGATGCCGAACGCACCGCGGGCGGCGCCACGGCCTCGCCGGGCGAACTCGAACAGCTGCGCGCCGAGCAGCAGGCCCTGACCGAGAAGGTGGCGAAGCTGCAAAGCCTGGTAGAACACATGGCCGGGCAACTTGGCATCCCCGTGGACGAGTTTCTCGACTGACACCCCGCCTGCCATACTTGACGGTACCGCCCACCCCGCTGCCAGCCAGTATCGGTGGTTGGCGGATACTCTTGGCGGTTAATTGCATTATGGACTCGCGAAAGCGAGCTACAACGCAAGGCAGGCGGCGCGGAGGCGGGCCGGGCTTATCATGCCCGTGTGATAGATGGCATACATACACGCAGCGCGGCAGACAGCTTGCCGCCAACCTGCCCGATGACCCGAATGTCGCCTATGCTTTGCTCAGGACAGACAACAGACTAGACGGGGAGACTGGCGCAGCCATGGACAAGACAGCCTTCGTATTTGCCGGCGGCGGCAGCCTGGGTGCAATCCAGGTCGGCATGCTGCGCGAACTGGTGGCGTGGGGCGTGATGCCCGATATCGTGATCGGCGCCTCGGCCGGCGCCATCAACGGCGCCTACTTTGCCTGCAATCCGGGCGTGGCCGGCGCCGGCCGGCTTGACGCGCTGTGGCGCGGCATCCGGCGCTCGGACATCCTGCCGTGGAGCTGGCGCAGTGTCTTGAGCATGTTCGGCGGCAACCGCGGCCACCTGGTGGAGGCGGCCGGGCTGCGCGGGCTGCTGGCGCAGCACTTCGGGCCGCGGCGGCTGGAAGCGGCGGAACTGCAGCTGCATGTGGTGGCCACCGACATGCACAGCGGCGACGAGGTCTTGCTGTCCAGCGGCAGCATCGTCGACGCGGTGCTGGCCAGCGCGGCCATCCCCGGCGTGTTCCCGCCGGTGCAGTTCGAGGGCCGCACGCTGATCGACGGCGGCGTGGCCAACAACACCCCGGTGTCCACCGCGATCGCACTCGGTGCCACGCGCGTGATCGTGCTGCCCGCGGGCTTCACCTGCGCCGAGCGCCGCCCGCCGCGTGGCGCGCTGGAACATGCGTTCAACGCCCTCTCGCTGCTGGTGGCACGCCAGCTCGTGAACGACCTGCAGCACTTCGCCGACCGCGCGCAGATCAGCGTGGTGCCGCCGCTGTGCCCGCTCGATATCTCGCCCTACGACTACTCCAAATGCGGCGAGCTGATCGACCGCTCCGCGGCCACCACCGCGCAGTGGCTGCAAGGCAAGGGGCTGGACAGCCAGCGCATACCGGGCGCACTGGCGCCGCATTCGCACGACGAAGCGACGCCCAGCTGCAGCGCTGACATCCCGGCTGCGGCACCCCACTGAAGCCGCTCAGCGCGGGGTGGAAGTACACGAACGGATTGTGCCGCGCCGCATACTGGTCGCCCTTGTACCGGCCCTCGTCGACGCGGATCAAGGCATGCCCACGCTGCCCGCGCGCCAGGCTGCCCTCTGGCCATTGCTACAATCCGACAGATGTCCACCCAAGCCGAGCGCAGCGCCAGCACCCGCCAGTCCCTGATCGACGCCGCCGTGGCCTTGCTCGTCGAGCAAGGCTATGCAGCCTTTTCAGAAGCGCGCGTGTGCGAGCTGGCCGGCAGCAGCCGCGGCTCGCTGCGGCACCATTTCCCCGAAGGCCGCTATGACCTGCTGCCAGCCATGCTCACCTGGCTGCTTGAGCGCGAGGCAGCGCGCCTGGCCGCGCTGGGCCCGCTCAGCCCTTCGCTGTGCCTGCACCTGATGCTGCATATCCTGGCGACCCGCCCACAGCGGCATGCCTCGCTCGCCATACTGGAGGTGTGGATGGCAACGCGTGGCGACGCGCGCCTGGCCACGGCAGTGCGCGCGCCGCTGGAGGCCGTGCCGCAGATGCTGTTCGGCCAACCGCCGGACGCGCCGCCAGAGCCTGAATGGCTGGCGCTGCGCTGTTTCCTGCATGGCGCCACGCTGCACAGCTTTGCGCCGGACTATGACGGCCAGGGCTTGTCCGAAGCGGTGCGCTGGCTGATGGCGCGCCTGCCGGCCCCGGCGGGCCTGGACGCCTTGCTGGCGCGCATGCACGCGGATTAGTCCACCGGATCAGGGCAGCCGCGCCAGCAACCGGTCGCCCAGCGTGGGCGGCAACGCCAGGCGCCCTGCCTTGCCAGGCGCCGCGGCATCGAAGACCACGGCCTGGCCGTCCCAGCTGAGCCGCACCGGCCCGCTGCTGTTGAAGGTGCGCTGGGCCAGCACGCGGTCGCGCTCCACCCCGTAGATGCGCAGCAACACCCGCTCCCGGCCCAGATAGCAGTATTCCGCTGCGTACCGCGCGGCGGCATCCAACGACGGCAGGTGCCGGCAGTTATGCGCGCCGGCGCGCTCCCAGGCGCCGTGGCCATAGGCGATGGCGGTCCAGATACCGCCGAGCGCCAGCAGCCGCCCCGCGGTGACCAGAGCCAGCCGCTGTGCGCGGGCCTTGCGCCCGTCGGGGGTGGCCATCACGTGCGACACCGCGAGGTACACCGCCAATCCCAGCAGCAGCATCGTCACCGCCGCCAGGTGGAAATAAAACGCCGACTCCGGCATTGACGCCATGATCTGACCCATGCCCGCTCCCGGAAAATATCGTCAAACTACCGTCCTGCCGCAATAAGAATCCGGCGCCCGCGCCGTCATATAAAACCGCACCGCATTAATCGGCGCCATTAATTCCAGGGTATTGAAAATCGGCGCCCTGATATATCCGAGCATAATCAACCACCCGCACCGGGCCAATCCGGTGTATTCCCGCACCGGATCTGCCGGCGACCGCCGCGATCTTATTTTTCCGATGGCAGCGCCGCCAGCAGGCTGAGCAGCCGCGCCACCGTCGGCGCCACGATCGCGGCCAGGGCTGCGGCGTTGGCAGCCTCGCCGTCGCGGGCGGCATGCTACAGGCGCTGGGCAAAAGCACGCAAGGCATGACAGCCGACGTAGTGGGCCGAAGACTTGAGCCGGTGGGCGACGCTGCGCACCGTGTCCAGCGCACCGTCCGCCACCGGCGCGTTGCTGCTTGCCACGCCCGGCGACACGCGCTGGGTCGCCGGGGTTGCTCCGATCCTGCGCGATCTCGGCTTTGATGTGCATACCGACACGCCCGCGCCGAACGCCGCCGCAGACATCGGCCTGGTGATTGCCGGCGCCGCGACCGAGATCCCCGACACCCTGTTGCGTGCCTGGCGTGCCACCGGCCCGGTCTGCGCCGTGGTGCTGCCGGCAGATGCGGTGCCGGTGCCCGGCGCGGACGAGGGTGTGATCGCCTGCCTGCGCGAACCGGTGACCGAAGCGGCCATCGTCGCCATGCTGGCCCACCAGCGCTACCTGGAGCTGTCTCCCCGCGAGGCCGCGGGCATCGGGTCAGCCATCGCGGCGCAGACCTTCGGCAACCGCGCCTTTGCCGCCGAGCTGGTGCACGCCCTGGTCACCTCGGCGCAGGCCGACCTGGCGCAGCTGCACACTCAGTTGCGCAACCCCAATCATAACGCTGCCGCCACGGCGTGAAAAACCACGTCGCCGGACCATGGCCGGGGGTATCCAAGGATTTTCGACCTGCCCGCAGCCATCGGGTTTCCCGATGCTGCCGCGTGCGTGCCTGGCTAATGCCGGCGTGCCGGCCCGCGAGATGCTGACTGGGATTGTCTTCGATATGTGACGTGACAGGCGTCAACAGCGCGTGATCCGGAAATTTCACCCCCAATCTCAGATTCGTCCTAATGAGATATCGAGGCTGAGCCAATAGAGTGAAAACTATCCAGCGACCGCTACGCCAACCGCGCAGCGGTCGCTGCCACGTTTCACTGAATTTTGCCGCCCCGCTTGCCCATTCGTCCGCCCATCCATAGCGCATCGCCATCGGCCACCGCTTGCCCGCACCGCTTCACGCGCGCCTGGCGGCTGGCAAGTGCCGCCTTGCTGCTCGTCAGCGTATTGGTCTGCGCCGGTACCCAGCGGACGGCAGAACCCGCGTCAGCGCCCACCGCGGCGCCATCCCTGGCCGGCATGCCTGTGGCCTTGCCCGAGGCACCTGCCCTGCAGCCAGCCCCGCCACCGCAAGCAAGGCCACAGGCGCACTGGCGGGTGCTGGGATGGACGACTGGACTGCTCTGCCTGCTGACGCCATGCCTGCTGGCATGGATCTTCGTGCTGTATCGCGAGGTGCGCCGGCGCCGGGCCGCGGAGATCGCGCTGAAGGACAATATCGCGATCCAGTCGGCGCTGCTCGACGGCATTCCCCAGCCTGTCTACCTGCGCGATGCCTCGCTGCGGCTCATCACCTGCAACCGCAGCTATGAAGAACTGGTCGGCGCCACGCGCGACACCTTGCGCGGGCAGCCGCTGGAGGCGTCGATCCAGGTGCATCCCATCGCCATCGACATGGCCGAGGTGGTTCGCGACTACCACAAGGTGATCGAAGACGGCACCCCCCTGCACAAGGACCGCTGCCTGCGCCCGGGCGGGCGCACCCACCACGTGCTGAACTGGATGACACCGCTGCGCGGCGCCGATGGCACCGTCAAGGGCCTGGCCGGCGGCTGCGTCGACCTGACCGAACGCCACGACATGCTGGCCGAGCTGGCGCAGGCCAAGACAGAAGCCGAGGCCGCCAACCGCGCCAAGTCCACCTTCCTGGCCTCGGTCAGCCATGAGATCCGCACCCCGATGAACGCCATCACCGGCATGCTGGAGTTGACCCTGGCGCGCTGCCAGCTGGCCGAGCAGGAACGCCTGCAGCTGGTCACGGCGCACAAGTCGGCGCTGGGCCTGCTGGCGCTGATCGACGACATCCTGGACCTGTCCAAGATGGAGGCCGGCAAGTTCAGCATCCAACCGGCACCCGCTTCGCTGCCCGGGCTGGTCAAGGACACGCTGCTGATCTTCGGACCGGTGGCGGCACAGAAAGGCCTGCCGCTGACCAGCGGCATCGGCGTCGCCGTTGCGCCGCTGCACCAGGTCGATGCGCTGCGTTTCCGCCAGATCCTGGCCAACCTGGTGTCCAATGCGGTGCGCTTCACCGACAGCGGCACGATCCACGTCAGGCTTGATGCGCTGGCGCCTCGCGACGGCGTGCAGCAGGTCATGCTGACCGTCTCCGACACCGGCATCGGGATTCCCGCCGGCGCGCAGGCGCGCATGTTTGAACCCTTCGAACAGGTGCATGACCGCACCCGCCCCCATGCCGGCGGCACCGGGCTGGGGCTGGCAATCTGCCAGCGCCTGGCCAGCGCGATGGGAGGCCAGATCTCGCTGGCCAGCCAGCCGGGCCAGGGCACGCGCGTCATGGTGACGCTGCCGTTGGCGCTTGCCGTCGCCACGGAACTGCCCGAGCCGGTGCCACCGCCCATGGCGGGCTGCGCACGGCGCCGGGTCAACGTCCTGGTGATCGACGACCATGCGCCCAACCGGCTGCTGCTGCAGCGCCAGCTGGAACACCTGGGCCACCGCGTGAGCACCGCCTGTGATGGCCGCGAAGGGCTGGCCATGCTGGACCGGGCCAGCTTCGACGTGATCTTGTGCGACTATGCCATGCCGGTCATGGACGGCATGGCGTTCGCACGGGCGGTGCGCGCACGCAAGGATGCGCACGGCAGCGTGCCGGTGATCGGTTGCACCGCAAGCGCCGTCGCGGTGGACCATGCCGCGGCGCTGGCGGCGGGCATGAATGCCGTGATCGTCAAGCCGGTTGGCCTGCAGGCGCTGGATGCGGCGGTGGCACAAGCCTGCGCCAGTGGCCACCGGGTGCGCGAAATTGCTGTGCCAGTGCGGGTCAGCACGCCCGATAGCCAGGCCGGCACGCGTGACGAGGCCGCCCACTGCGGCGTCAAACCCGGCTCGCGGCCGTCATGGTGCGCGGTGTGCCGGGCGATGAACGTGCAGTGCGACCGCCTCGACCAGCCGGAAGATTAAGCCTCCAGCGGTACCGCGCTGGTGCACTTGATCTCGTCCAGGCACACGCTGGATTTCACGCCGCTGACACCCGGGATACGCATCAGCGTATCGAGCAGGAAGTCAGACAAAGACTTCAGGTCCTTGGCGACCACCTTGAGCACGTAGTCGATATCCCCGGTCACCGAGAAGCATTCCTGGATCTGTGCCAGCTCCGCCACCAGGCGCTTGAAGTTGGACAGGTCGCGGATATGCCCGCGCTCCATCGTCACATGGATAAAGGCCACCACGCCAAAGCCCAGCGCCGCCGCGTCCAGCCGCGCCTCATAGCGCTTGACCAGCCCGGCCTCTTCCAGGCGGCGGTGGCGCCTCAAAGTCTGCGCCGGCGACAGCGCGATGGCCTCTGCCAGCTCCAGGTTGGAGGCCCGCCCCTGCTCCTGCAACACCCCCAGCAAGCGGCGATCGGTACGGTCCAGCTCGATCGATTGCACTTTGATTTCCTCATATCAGAGATTCACGCAATCAGATTTCATAATCTAGGGTTTCCCTGCCTGTTTTACGAAATCCAATTTTGCCGTCAGGAATATACACTGCATCCCAAGCAAGCGCACTACAGGCCTGTCCTGCAACAGGTTTCCGCCGAGCCGACTGACACCGGCGCGACCTCGTTGCCAAGTGCCGCCGCCACAATATTATTTCCCGCCCCTTTAGTGAGAAAGCCATGGCCGACCTGTTTGACAACCCGATGCAGCTGATGGGCTTCGAATTCGTGGAATTCGCCTCGCCCACCCCCAACGTGCTTGAGCCGCTGTTCGAGCAGATGGGCTTCACGCTGGTGGCAAAGCACCGCTCCAAGGACGTGGTGCTGTACCGCCAGGGCGAAGTGAACTTCATCGTCAACCGCGAGCCGCACAGCCACGCCGCCTACTTTGCCGCCGAGCATGGCCCGAGCGCCTGCGGCATGGCTTTCCGCGTCAAGGATTCCCACAAGGCCTACGCCCGTGCGCTGGAACTGGGCGCCCAGCCGGTGGAGATCCCGACCGGCCCGATGGAGCTGCGCCTGCCCGCGATCAAGGGCATCGGCGGCGCGCCGCTGTACCTGATCGACCGCTTCGAGGAAGGCAAGTCGATCTATGACATCGACTTCGAGTTCATCGAAGGCGTCGACCGCCACCCGGTCGGCCACGGCCTCAAGCTGATCGACCACCTGACCCACAACGTCTACCGTGGCCGCATGGCTTACTGGGCCAATTTCTACGAAAAGCTGTTCAACTTCCGCGAAATCCGCTACTTCGACATCCAGGGCGAATACACCGGCCTGACCTCCAAGGCCATGACCGCGCCGGATGGTAAAATCCGCATCCCGCTGAACGAGGAATCGTCCAAGGGCGCCGGCCAGATCGAAGAGTTCCTGATGGCCTTCAATGGCGAGGGCATCCAGCACATCGCCTTCCTGACCGACAACCTGATCGAGGTCATCGACCGCCTGCAACTGGCAGGCGTGCCGCTGATGACCGCGCCGAACGACTACTACTACGAAGCACTGGACACGCGCCTGCCCGGCCACGGCCAGCCTGTGGAGCAACTGAAGTCGCGCGGCATCCTGCTGGACGGCACCACCGAAGGCGGCAAGCCCCGCCTGCTGCTGCAGATCTTCTCCAAGACCGCGCTCGGCCCGGTGTTCTTCGAGTTCATCCAGCGCCGCGGCGACGAAGGCTTCGGCGAAGGCAACTTCAAGGCCCTGTTCGAGTCGCTGGAACGCGACCAGATCGCACGCGGCACGCTCAAGGTCGAGGCCTGAACGGCATCGGCCTTCCCTGACCGGCTCCGGCCGGTTCCGGAAACGCGCACACCTCCCACGCGGCAGTGACCCTGCCGCGCGGGGCGGTGACGTCCCCCGGCCCAAGCGTCCGACTCCAAACAGCCAGAGACGCGGGCCCGCATTCCATGAGAATGGGTAGAGGAAACAACTGAATGCATGCAAGCAGCAATGACGGCACGCTCAAACGCGGCCTGAAGAACCGGCATATCCAGCTGATCGCGCTGGGTGGCGCCATCGGCACCGGCCTTTTCCTGGGCATCGCCCAGACCATCAAGATGGCGGGCCCCTCGGTCCTGCTGGGCTATGCGATCGCCGGCATCGTGGCGTTCTTCATCATGCGCCAGCTGGGCGAGATGGTGGTGGACGAGCCCGTCGCCGGCTCGTTCAGCTACTTCGCCGACAAATACTGCGGCCACTTCGCCGGCTTCCTGTCGGGCTGGAACTACTGGGTGCTGTACATCCTGGTGAGCATGGCCGAGCTTTCGGCCGTTGGCATCTACGTGCAGTACTGGTGGCCTGAGATCCCGACCTGGGTCTCGGCGCTGGCCTTCTTCGTGATCATCAACGTGATCAACTTGTCGAGCGTGAAGTCCTTCGGCGAGATGGAGTTCTGGTTCTCGATCATCAAGGTCGCGGCCATCATCGGGATGATCGGCTTCGGCGGCTACCTGCTGCTGTCCGGCGATGCCGGTCCGCAGGCGAGCGTGGCCAACCTGTGGCAGCACGGCGGCTTCTTCCCCAACGGCATGGGCGGCCTGGTGATGGCCATGGCGGTGATCATGTTCTCGTTCGGGGGGCTGGAGCTGGTGGGCATCACCGCGGCCGAGGCGGATTCTCCCGAGAAGACCATTCCCAAGGCCACCAACCAGGTGATCTACCGCATCCTGATCTTCTATGTGGGCGCGCTGGCAGTACTGCTGTCGCTGTACCCGTGGGAGAACGTGGTCACCGGCGGCAGCCCGTTCGTGCTGATTTTCCACGCGCTGAACAGCAACTGGGTGGCTAATGTGCTGAACGTGGTGGTGCTGACCGCGGCGCTGTCGGTCTACAACAGCGGCGTGTACTGCAACAGCCGCATGCTGTACGGCCTGGCCCAGCAAGGCAACGCCCCCAAGGCGCTGCTCAAGGTCAACCAGCGCGGCATTCCGCTGACGGCACTGGCGTTCTCGGCGGTGGCCACCGCGGCCTGCGTGGTGATCAACTACTTCATGCCCGGCAAGGCGTTTGAGATGCTGATGGGCCTGGTGGTGTCGGCACTCATCATCAACTGGGCGATGATCAGCCTGATCCACCTGAAGTTCCGCGCCGACAAGCGCCGCGCCGGCCAGACCACGAAGTTCCAGAGCTGGGGCTATCCGCTCACCAACTACCTGTGCCTGGTGTTCCTCGCCGGCATCCTGGTGGTGATGTACCTGACGCCTGGCCTGCGCCTCTCGGTCTACCTGATCCCGGTGTGGCTGGTGGTGCTCGGCGTGAGCTACCTGGTGCGCCAGAAGAACGCGGCCGCCGCGCTGCAAAGCGGCGTGGCCGCCCAGCAACTGCGCTAAGCGGCAAGGCGGCGCCTGCAGGCTGCGGGCGCCGCCGGTTAGAATTCAGGCTGCGCGACGCCCCCTGCGCCGCGGCAGCTGCCCCCCCGACCCAATTCCATCGCATCCCATGTTTGCACACATCGAGGCATTTCCCGGCGATCCGATCCTCTCGCTCAACGAGGACTTCCAGCGCGACCCGCGTACCGACAAGGTCAACCTGAGCATCGGCATCTACTTTGACGACGAGGGCCGCCTGCCGGTGATGCAGGCTGTGGCCAAGGCCGAAGCCGCGCTGCTGGCCGACATGGGTCCGCGCCCCTACCTGCCGATGTCGGGCCTGGTGGCCTACCGCAACGCGGTGCAGGCGCTGGTGTTCGGCGAAGACTCGCCGGCGCGCGCCGCCGGCCGCATCGCCACGCTGCAGACGCTGGGCGGCTCGGGCGCGCTGCGCGTGGGTGCCGACTTCCTCAAGCGCTACTATCCGCAGGCGCAGGTGTGGATCAGCGATCCCAGCTGGGAAAACCACCGCGTGGTGTTCGAGCGCGCCGGCTTCACCGTCAATACCTACCCGTACTATGACGACGCCACCGGCGGCCTGAAGTTCGACGCGATGCTGGACGCGCTGCGCGCCATCCCCGCGGGCAGCATCGTGCTGCTGCACGCCTGCTGCCACAACCCGACCGGCGTGGACCTGAACCAGGACCAGTGGCGCCAGCTGATCGCGCTGCTCAAGGCCAACCAGCTGCTGCCGTTTGTCGACATGGCCTACCAGGGCTTCGGCGCCGGCCTGGAAGACGACGCCTTCGCCATCCGCGAGCTGGTGGCGCAGGACGTGCCTTGCCTGGTGGCCAACTCGTTCTCGAAGAACTTCTCGCTGTACGGCGAGCGCTGTGGCGGCCTGAGCGTGTTCTGCAACACCGCGGGCGAAGCCGCCAACGTGCTGGGCCAGCTGACCGGTGCGGTGCGCGCCAACTACAGCAACCCGCCCACGCACGGCGCGCGCGTGGTGTCCAAGGTGCTGACCACGCCCGAACTGCGCCAGCTGTGGGAAGAAGAACTGGCCCAGATGTGCAACCGCATCGCGCGCATGCGCGAAGCGATCCACCACAACCTGCGCGACCATGTCAGCGGCGAGGCCCTGTCGCGCTACCTGACCCAGCGCGGCATGTTCACCTACACCGGCCTGAGCGCCGACCAGGCCGAGCGCCTGCGCGAGCAGCACGGCGTGTACCTGCTGCGCTCGGGCCGCATGTGCGTGGCCGGGCTGAACGAGCGCAATGTCGGCATCGTGGCCAAGGCCATCGGCAGCGTGCTGGCAGGCTGATCCGGTCCATGCACTGCCCGCCGTAGCGGGCGGATCGCAGCAAAGCGGCGCCATCTGGCGCCGCTTTTCTTTTGCCCCGACGGGTTGCGTGCGCCGCCATCCAATGAAAAGATGTCGCCCACGGGCCTCATGCCCGCAACCTGACTGCCCGCCTGGCGGGCGTGGAGGCTGCCGTGACCGAGCTCTACCCCAAGCGTCCGTCCTCGTGCATTGCCCTGCTCCTGGCCGCCGGCGCCGTCCTGGCCCCGGGCCTGGCCAGCGCCCAGACCCCGGCACCACTGGCCGAATGGCAGTTCTCCGCCGGCATCCCGCTACAGAAGCTGTTTGAAGACACCATCCCCGACTGGCAAGTCCGACTCGGCGCCGCGGCCATGGTGCGGCCGCGCTACGACGGCTCGTCGGAATACATCCTTATCGGCGGGCCCAGCATCGATATCCGCTACCGCGACCTGGCCTTTGCCTCGATCGGCGAAGGGCTGGGCGTGAATCTGCTGCGCGGCAAGAACTGGCGTGCGGGGATCGCGCTGTCCTACAACCTGGGGCGGCGCGGCCAGGAAGACTCGCCGCACCTGGACGGCATGGGCAATATCAACCCGGCGCCGGAAGGCAAGCTGTTCGCGGAATACGCGGTCTCGAAGGAATTCCCGCTGGTGCTGCGCATCGACGCGCGCCGCAGCCTGGGCGGCAGCGACGGCTGGGTCGGCGATATCGGGGCCTATATGCCGCTGCCGGGCAGCTCCGAAAAGTTCTTCTGGTTTGCCGGCCCCACCGTGACGCTGGCCGACTCGCGCTACATGAACGCCTGGTACGGCGTCAGCAGCGCGCAGGCCCGCGCCGGAAGGCCCGCCTACCATGCGCGCGGCGGCATCAAGTCCTACGGTTTCGGCGTCAGCGCGGTGTGGTATTTCAACAAGCACTGGTTCGCCACCAGCGACATCGCGATCTCGCAACTGGCCGGCGATGCGGCGGACAGCCCGATCACGCGCAAGTCGACCAACGGGGTCTTCGACCTCTCGATCAACTACGAATTCTGAGCCGGATGGCCGGGCGCGACGTGCGGCTATCGCACAGTGGATGGCTGGCGCCCGTGATTTGGGCGGTATTGCCACGGCACCTCAATATTGCGTCCCGCATAATTGGCCAGCCGGAATATCCGGCCGCAGCGTCCCCGCCAGGGGAATAGTCGAAGAAGCCAAGGAAGGAGATGTAGTTGAAGTCCAGCATCAAGCATCGCGTATCGCGCAGCGCGCGTTTCGCCGCCATGGCCATTGCCGGCCTGGCCGCCACCCACACCGCCCCCACTGCCGTCGCCGCCGAAGCGTGGCCGGCCAAGCCGATCAAGGTGATCGTGCCTTACACACCGGGCGGTTCCACCGACACCGTCTCGCGCGTCGTGTTCGAAAGAGTCTCGCAGCGGCTGGGCCAGCCGATCATCATCGAGAACAAGCCCGGCGCCAACAGCACGCTGGGCGTCGGCGTGGCCGCACGCTCGGCGCCGGATGGCTACACCTTCGTGTCGGTGCTGGCCGCCTACAGCGCGAACATGTCGCTGTATTCCAAGCTCAGCTACAAGCCCACGGACCTGGTGCCGGTGGCGGAAATGGCCGAGCTGCCGCTGTTCCTGTTCTCCAGCAAGAAGCTGCCGGTCAAGACCGTCGCCGAACTGGTCGACTACGGCAAGAAGCACCCCGACACGCTGACCTTTGGCTCCAGCGGCGTCGGCAGCTCCGCGCACCTGACGGGCGAACGCCTGGCGATGGAATCGAAGCTCAAGCTGACCCACGTGCCGTACAACGGCAGCGCGCCGATCCTGCCCGCGCTGGTGTCCGGCGAAGTCTCGGTCGCCTTCGACCCGCTGCTGGTGCCGATGCCGCATGTGAAGTCGGGCAAGATCAATGTGCTGGCCGTGGCCTCCGCCAAGCGCTGGCCCGGCGAGCCCAACATCCCGACCATGGAAGAAGCAGGTTTCCCCGGCTTCGTGATGAGCTCCTGGACCGGGCTGATGGCGCCGGCCGGTACGCCGCAACCGATCGTGGCCCGCATGGCCAAGGAAATCGCCGCAGCCACGCGCAGCCCGGAGGTCACGAAGAAGCTCACGGACCTGGGATTTGTGCCGGTGGGCGGTACATCTGAAGAATTCCGCAAGCTGATCGAGCGCGATACCGCGCGCTACGCGGAGATTGTTAAGGCGGGGAAAATTACGCTGGATTGAGGTTGCAGACCGCGATACAAGCCCGGGTATGAACGTGGCGAGCTACCAGGCTCGCCACGTTTTTTTTGGGGGATGGCGACTTCCGGGGTGAACGAAGGTCTCAGTGCGCGGGCCGTGCCATTGTGCGGGTTGCTAAAGTGATGAACCGACCCACGTGGGGTAAACATCCATTCGCCCAGGTCTCGGACTACCCCGTCGACCGAGTACCGAAGTATCCCCTCCAGCACATAGACGCACTCTTCGTTACGTGTGTGGATATGCGGCGGCGGGACTTGCGAGCCGGGGGCCACCATCAATTCGAAAACACCCATCCCGTCCGTGGCAGTTCCATCAATCAGGTACTGAATGCTCAATTGACCAATGTTGATTGGTTCGATCGGAGCGCCGCCGCTAAGGGTCATTTTCGAACTCCTTCGGATTAAGGATTCTCTTCAGTCCGCCGACGTCCTCGAACGCTTCCTGTCCCCTGCCTGTTCACTGATTTGCTGGAGCAGGCTAAAGCACTGCATGAACTGATTTCGCAACAGCTTCTCATGAGGTTGCAGATCACGTTCCCTTGTATTGCAGTGTATTCGGTGGGCATTCGCACAAAGCATCGTTCAAAAGCCCATCGTATCCAGATACACAGCCAATACAATTCAGCTTCAAAGTGCGTGTGCCGCGGAATGACCTGTGTCGATATGTACGCTTGTTCCGTGGCTACGCACGGCATGGAGGGGGTATGCAAGCATTGGCCGCCTGTAGTTGCTTATCTGCGGGCACTGCATGGCAGTCGCTCCATTCGTGCCATGCGCGTCTGCCCATGAGCAAATGAGAGGTCAGATGAAAAAGATTCTTGCGGTCGTTGCCGCATCCGTCGTAGCCAATGCCGTGTCTGCCCAGTCCGGCGTGACGCTGTTCGGTATCGCCGACGCTGGTATCGAGTTCAACAACAATGCTGGGCGCAACGGTGACAGTGTCGTGCGACTGGTTTCCGGGAACCAGTCTGGCTCACGTTGGGGTCTGCGCGGCGTGGAGGATCTGGGCAGCGGGCTGAAGGCGGTCTTTCATCTGGAAAGCGGCTTCGACATCGATACCGGTAGTTCGGCCCAGGGCGGGCGTGTGTTCGGCCGCGGCGCCTATGTGGGGCTGGATAGCTACTACGGCTCACTGCTGTTCGGACGGCAGCAGACCGCCATGCGCGAATTCGGCAATGTCTACGATCCTAATGCGATTGCTGACCGCTACGGCATCCTCTCGATTGCACCAGAATTTGGAGCGCGCGCAGACAATGCCGGCAAATATGTCGGAAAGTTCGGGAGACTCACTGCACAGGCTTTCTACTCCTTCCAGGCTAATGGCAGCGAAGTGGCCGGCAGCAACGTATTTGGGCGCAACTTCGGCGCGTTCGTCAACTATGCCTCCGGCCCCTTCGCGCTCGGCGTGGCCTATGACGATGCGCATGTCGGCACGCCGTCAAACCAGGCGCCGGTCCTGCGACGCGTTTCCGTGGCCGGCACGTATGCGGTGGGTGATGCCAAGGTATATGTGGGCTACCGCCTGGCCAAGGCCTATGACGGGGCCATGCTGCCGGGCGCCCAGGCGGCCGATGCCGGCTCGAACCTTTACTGGCTGGGCCTGGCTTACAAGCTGACGCAGGCGTTCTCCCTGACCGGCACGGCCTACTACCAGGACTTCCGGCAGACCGGGGCTGACCCGTGGCAGTTCGTGCTGACCGGCGACTATTTGCTCAGCAAGCGCACCGACCTCTACGCGTCAGTCTCCTACGTGCTAAACAAGGATAACTCGGCACTGGGCGTCAACGGTTTCAACAGCGGCAGCGGCACGTCGGCCGTCTTCAACGTACAGCCGGGCAAGAACCAGGCGGGTGCGGTGATGGGCCTTCGCCACCGGTTCTGATGCGACTTGCCCGGGCGACGGCGCATAGTTCCCAAACGGTTGACCAGCAAATTGGGCAGCCCCGTCTGCGGCGTGCTCTGGACAGCGGGAACCGTGTCAGGGCTTCGCAACACGCGCGCCCACACAGCCTGTAGTGTGCTGCATCGACCGGTTGAATCAGCCGTCGAAATCAGCCGCCACCCACACGCTGACGAGATGTCATGCGCTGCCGGAATCCGCTTGGGTCCACAGCATGCTGTTTGTGGAACGCCTGTGAGAAATTGCTGCGGCTGGAGAAACCAACGGCGTGCGCCACCTGGGAAACTTGCAGGGTTGTGGTCGCCAGCAGTTCCGCGGCCTTGTGCAGCCGAACCGCTCGCAACATGGCCATAGGCGTCTGACCGAACGCTCGTTCGAAGTGTGCAGCAAACGCTGATCGGCTCATACCGGCCAGATCGGCCAATCGTTGCACCGACAGCGGTGCTTCGGGATGCTCAAAGAGCTTCTCCAATGCGAGAAGCAGGCGAGGATCTGCAACCGCCGCCGTCCACGACAGCTCCGCGTCATTGTCCTCCACCTGGCGCCGCAGCAGCATGACCAGGCATTGCTTGAGCAATGCCTCGATCAAAACCCTCGAGCCCAATCCGGGCTGTGCGGATTCCGCCAACAGCATGACGAACTGATCTTTCAGCCCCGCAGGCCCGTCGAATCGGGTCACGATTGGACGCCGCAGCATCCTGAAGGGATCGGCGGTACTCGCCGCGAAGCGCAACTCCCCACACGCCATCTCAATCCCCGCTGCTGCATCGCCCACCTTCACTGTCGGAGCCGTTTCGTGCGCGGACCACGAGCCAAGCCTTGCCCGATCCACCGAAACGGCCGGCGACTCGAGCTCGCACTCCAGCCGGTAGGAAACGCGCGGCGGCATCAGGACGAAACTGTGCGGCTGTAACGCGATGCGGTGGCCATCGCCTGCGTCGAGCGTCCCGCGACCGTCCAGGCAGTAGTGGAGGCTGGCCGTTTCACACGCTTCGAAACGCACGCTCCAGCCATCGCGAATGTCGCACCGTGTGATGTGCGTGACACCAATGTCGAGTGTGGCAAGGAAATGTTCGAGCACACGATGTGCAGAAGGGGGGGACGCCATCATTGGACGAATTGAAACCAAACTAAGACCACCTGGAACCTTGCCACTCCTATCATACCTACTCCAATCCCAATCTTGATAGAGGTTCCCATGTTCGATATGAAAGATCTTGCCCGTTTGAAGAAGCTGGACGAAAACGCTCCTGAAGCGATGAAACGCTTCCTTGCATTCGACCATGCAGCTTTCGCTGACGGCGCGCTTTCGGTGCAGCAGAAGCAGATTATTGCGGTGGCCGTCGCGCTGACCACGCAGTGCCCATATTGCATCGCCCTGCATACCAAGGCCGCCCACGATGCCGGCGCCACCGATGAGCAACTTGCGGAAGCCGCACTTGTGGCGGCGGCAATCCGGGCGGGCGGTGCCGTAACGCATGCCACGCACCTGTTCCGCGACTGAACGCCGCTCAAACACACCTTTCCGCGTGGGGATAGTCCCGAAGTCCATGGGGCGACTTCATATCGGTAAGGGACGCGCCTGATACGTCTATGGAACGACAAATTTTTCGAAATCGCCGGTTCTGGCAGGGCTGGAACCGGCCGCGCCGGAATGCGCGCATGCGCATCGTCGCAATGACAGGAAAGGAGGTCTGCGCCACCGGGGCGTGCTCCTCCGCCACACACCAAATCTGTTGAGGAGTAAACATGCAACCCATCACCTCCGTTACCACAACGCGGACCAGCGAAGCCATCCACAACCACGGAGCGTTGCTGCGCTGGTCCCTCGTCATTGTCTTTCTCTGGTTCGGCGGGATGAAGTTCACCGCCTACGAAGCGCAGGGTATTGCGCCGTTCATTGAGAATAGCCCCTTCATGGCTTGGCTCATCGACGCATTCGGTGTTCGTGGAGCCAGCGGTGTCATTGGCTTGCTGGAACTGTCCACCGCGGCGACGCTGGCGGTCGGTGCATTCCATCGTGGGGCGTCGGTACTTGGTGCAGCCATGTCATGCGCGACGTACGCCATCACGCTGACGTTCTTTGTCACCACCCCCGGCGTGGCCGAGCCGACTGCTGGTGGGTTCCCGGCGATCTCCGCGCCGATCGGTCAGTTCCTGCTGAAGGACCTCGTGCTGTTGGCCGCGTCCGCTTCTTTGCTGCGCATGGCGTTGGCACGTTGGCAAGCGGCGCGTTCCTGATAATAGGCTCTCGTGACCCCGCCATCGTACGGCAGGTTCACGCCAGTCATGTGGTCGGAGAAGGCGGATGACAAGACTTCGACAGCCAGGGCGACCTCCTCCGGCCTTCCATATTTTCGCAAGGGGATGTTCAGTGTTTCCGCGGCTAACCGTTCAGGGACGGTCACGGCGATTCCAGTCGCTGAAGCACCCCCAACCGAGCTGTCAGCTGCTCTCCCGGATACCGGAGGCATGAAGCGTCCTGACGTCTTTCCTACGGCTGCGAATCCCGCCCGCGGCGCAGACTGACCGCCTCGCTAAGCATGTCCAGCACTGCCACCGAGTCGTCCCACCCGATGCAGGCGTCGGTGATGCTCTGTCCGTATGACAACGCGGACGGACTGTGCACGCCTGGGGTGAACTTCTGTGCGCCAGGGAACAGATGGCTTTCGACCATTACCCCGAAGATGGATTCACTGCCGCTGCTGATCTGTTGCGCCACGTCCCGCGCGACATCGACCTGCCGCAGGTGTTGCTTACTGCTGTTGGCGTGGCTGCAATCCACCATCAGCGAGTTGCCGAGCCCGGCCGCTTCCAATTCCCTGCAGGCGGCCGCTACGGAATCCGCATCGTAGTTCGGGGCCTTGCCGCCACGGAGAATGACGTGGCAGTCCGGGTTGCCCTTGGTATGCACCGTCGCCACCTGCCCGTTCTTGTGCACTCCCAGGAAGTGATGTGGGCGCGATGCGGCCTGGATAGCGTCGATGGCAATCTTGATGTTGCCGTCAGTGCCATTCTTGAAGCCAATCGGTGCTGAAATGCCCGAAGCCAGCTCGCGGTGCACCTGGCTTTCGGTGGTGCGGGCACCAATCGCGCCCCAGCAGATCAGGTCACCTATGTACTGTGGCGAGATCACGTCCAGGAACTCACCGGCCGCCGGCAATCCGAGGCGATTGATATCAACCAGCAGGCTGCGCGCGATGCGCAGGCCCTCGTCGATGCGATAGCTCTCGTCCAGATAGGGGTCGTTGATCAGCCCTTTCCAGCCCACCGTGGTACGCGGCTTCTCGAAGTACACACGCATCACGATCTCCAGGGACCCGGCGTAGCGCTGCCGCTGCTCCATCAACCGCCGCGCGTACTCGAGTGCCGCCTGCGGGTCGTGGATCGAGCAAGGTCCCATGATCACAAGCAGCCGGTCATCCTTGCCGTGCAGAATGCGCGAGATGCGCTGGCGTGTCTGGTTGACCAGGGATTCGACAGGCGTGCCCCGGATGGGGAAGAAACGGATCAGGTGTTCAGGCGGAGGCAGCGGAATGATGTCTTCGACGCGGGCGTCGTCAGTCACGCTGGTGCGGTCCGGCGGCGCCTGCCAACCCTCGGCAATGGTCAACGGAGATTTCTGTGGATCATTCATGGCTAGCTCCTGGAGAACTGGGACAGGAAGACCGCCGGCGGGTGCCAGTCAGGCGCAGCAGCGGAATCCGGGCAATATGTCGTTGCGATGCGGCAGGTAGCGACGGCGACGGATCCTGAGGGACGGCCCAGGCGCGCTGGTGCGCGTCGGCAAACGCCACATCCAGCCAGGACCTGGCTATACCCCCTCAGCCCTCATCACCGTGCAACCTCCCGAGACCACACTGTCGTGATTATCAGCCCGGCGCTGCGCAAAGCCAACCCAATCTACGCCACCGCGGGGACTAATGCCGTTCGGTTAACCACCGTCGTTCCCGCGCAGGCGGGAACCCAGTGACTTCATCCCCCGAAGGGGGACGTGAAAGACGCTGAACTGCTCGCTCCGCTCACCCTGCGGGCCGTCCTGCGGACGTCCAATGCACAAACGTGCATTGTCCCGCCTGCGCGGGAATGACGGTAGTGTTTGATACCTAAACTGAACGGCACTACACCCCGGGGACTGGAGTTCAATAACGGCCCAGCCCCCGACCAGCTAGCTGCCAGTCGACGTGTAGTGGCGCAGCCCGATACGCCATGCGCCGATCGCCGCCAGGAGAAAAACGAAACCCGTCAACGGCGACACCAGCCCGATCCAGACAGGCGCACCGATCGGATCAGGCTCGCTACTTTGCTGATCATGGCTACGCCCCGCTCGCCCCCCCGGTTAGCAGCGGACTGCGAGCCTCCATCACTCACTTGGAGGTCATCATGCAAATCGACACCATGCCCCAGGGCATCGGCCTCCACGCCCTGCTCTTGCCGCTCAAGCAGCAACTGGACGAGAGCGCCAACCGCCTGCAGGCGCTGGTCTGACGAGGGAGCGCTGCTGACCCGCGCAACGGATGAGCAGCGCTGAAAAGCAAACGGCGTGAGCCAGCTGGTCTCGCCGTTTGCATCTTCCCGATGGTCGAGCGGTGCAAGCTGCAGATCCGCATCGAGATCCGGAGTTTCGAGGCGATATGCCATCACCTCGCAAAGCTGCGGTCCGGCACGCATTCCGGCCGGACCGCGGCGACCGGACGCTCAGCCCAGCCCGGTTGCCATCGCCGGGTCCGTCACGCCATGCCGGCCGGTTTCCAGGCGACCGGCGAAGCGGCGTTCGAATCCGCTTTCGGCTTCCGTGACCGTGAAGTCGTACCAGTTGCCGCTCTCCTGCAGCGGCCAGTGGTGCTCCACCTCGGCGCCGGCCGTTATATGGAGTTGCCACGGACCGTCGTTACGGTAAGCGTTGGGCGTCACCACCAGCGTCAGCGGCTTGCCTCCGCCGTTGACTGCGTCCTTGCCGTCGTTGCGCGCAGACAGGTAGACGCTGCCCTTGCCCAGGTCGTAGCAGACGCGGACCTCAGGGGCATCGGCCATGGCGTCCGCAGGCAGCTGGCCCTTGAACATGCGCACGAAGCCGTTAGGCCCGTAGACCGCCAGGTCATAGCGCCCGTTGTCCGTGGTGCGCGCATCCCATTCATCGTCCAGCATCTTGCCGGGCTCGACCGTGTAGCGGCGCGGGATCTGGTCCAGATGGAGCCGGTCGTAGACATGGAAGACCGCGCCTTGCTCCCCCGTATTGCTGAAGATCAGCTTCAGCTTGCCAATGGTGGGCTCGGCCAGCGCACTCGCATGGAGGACATAGGGCAGCGCGCGCGAATACTTGGTGCCAGTCTCCTGGAACAGCGACGCCGGCACGGCCGGTGCCGCCGCCTTGGGTTTCGCCAACTGCTCCGCGATCACCTGCTTGTAGTTGCTGGTATCCGGCAGCGTCGGAAACACCTGGTCATTCGGCGTCCTGAAATCGAAGACGGAAGTCAGGTCGCCGGCCACTGCGCGGTGCCACGGGCTGATCGCGGGCACCGTGATGCCGAAGCGCTGTTCCAGGAAGCGCCCCATCGAGGTGTGGTCGAACACCTGCGAGTTGATCCAGCCGCCGCGCGTCCACGGCGAGATCACATACATCGGCACGCGCGGGCCGAACCCGTACGGGCGCAGGCGGATGGTCTCGCCGCTGGTGGTGGTGCCGTCGAGCGCCGTATTGCCGGCGGTGTCGAAGTATTCGCCGGTGACGTCGACGGTCGACTTGCCGTGCAGGACGCCATTGGCGTCGTAAGAGGGCACCGCGGCCGGCGGCATATGGTCGAAGAAGCCGTCATTCTCATCGAAGGTGATGAAGAACACAGTCTTGCTCCAAACCTCCGGGTTGGCGGTCAGCGCCGTCAGCACCGTGTTGATGAAGGCCGCGCCTTCGGTCGCGCTCGACGGCCCGCCCGGATGTTCGGACTGCGCCGGCGTCGGCAGGATCCAGCTCACGGCCGGCAGCGTGTCGTCCCGCACATGCGCGGCCAACTGCTCGATGGTCCAGCTGCTCATGCCGTTGTCGTAGAGCGGATTGCCCGGCTGCGCTTCACGGAAGCTCTTGAAGGCAAGCCCGCCATGCAGCAGGCCGCCCCAGTTGGCGTTGGGGTTCTGGTAGATGCGCCAGCTGACGCCCTTTGCCTGCAGCAGTTCCGGCAGCGTGGCCCACTGGAAGGCGGAACCCTTGTATGTGTAGCCCGGCGTCGGCAGCTTGCCGCTCACGCTGCAGCGCAGGTTGTTGACCTCCGCGTCGTCAAGCGTGCAGTTGCGCCCCGCCTCGCGCATCGCGGGGTTGTAGTTGGAGCCCGACATGAAGGTGATGCGGTTCGGGTCGGTGCCGCCGGCGTGGCTGCAGTGGTAGGCGTCGCAAAGCGTAAATGCCTCGGCCAGCGCGTACTGGAACGGAATGTCTTCACGACGGTAGTAGCCCATCGAATGGTCGTTCTTGTACTTGGCCCAGAAGCCGAAACGGCCCTGGTTCCACGCATTCTGCGCGTCCATGAAGCTGTGCGGCGTGCCGGAGACGCGCAGCGCGTTGACGGTCGCGCTGTCGAGGTGGAACGGCGTGATCTCGCGCGTGCCGTTCGACTCGAACCACACCGGCTTGCCTGACGGCACCGGCACCGGGAAGCGGTCGCCAAAGCCGCGCACGCCGCGCATGGCGCCGAAGTAATGGTCCAGCGCGCGGTTTTCCTGCATCAGGATCACCACGTGCTGCACGTCCTGGATCGTGCCGGTATTGACCGCAGCGGGAACGGCGAGTGCGCGCGCGATGCTGGGCGGCAGCATCGACAGAACCGAAGCAGCGGCAGCGCTTTTGACGGCGCCGGTGAGGAAGGTGCGTCGATCGATTTTGGTCATGATCGGGGAATGGTAGGTGCGGACGATGGGAGGAGGATCGCGGGCGTGTCAGGGTGCGCAGTGCATGCCCTTCTTCGACGCTGCCGCGTCGTCGGCTGCTGCCGCCTGCATGGTTGTCTTGACGGCCTGGGGAGTGATGCTGCTGCTATCCTCGCCGCCGCCGCACGCGGTGAGGGCAAGGGACAAGAGCGCCGCGAGCAGCGCGGCACGGCCATACCACAATGGCTTGTTCATGACGACTCCTAGTGTTCGAGGGTCAGGGGGACGGGACTGATGCGACTCGAAGACTAGGTTCACCATGTGACATACAAATGAATATTACTCACTTAATTTGTTTTAACATTTGAATTATCCTCATTTCTTGGACGTGGAACAGCACCCGCTCCCGCCAACTGACGGGAGCAAGGCTAGACGACAACTGCAGCAGGAAAATGTCAGGATGCCGGCGCGGGCCGGCTGGGGCTCAATATCGCTTGAGCGACAGGACGTCGAACGTACGCCGCAGCGTTTCGACGGAGGTGTCGTAGTCGGTAAGCGCGAGGCAGGCGATCAGCACATCGATGATCGCCAGTTGCGCCAGGCGGCTGGTCATCGCCTCGGTCCGGAAGCGGGTCTCGCGCGCCATCGTGAACAGCACGACGTCGGCGAAGGCCTGGATCGGCGACTTGCCGAAATTGGTGATGCAGATGGTGCTGGCACCGCTCTCCCGGGCCAGCCGCGTGGCCGTCACGGTTTCATGCGTGCTGCCCGAATGCGAGATGGTCAGCGTGGCAACCCTGGGGCCCGCGAGCGATGCGCTGATGGCCTGGATATGCGAATCCACAACCGCCTTCACGTTGAGCCCGATGCGCAGCATGCGGTACTGCGCATCCTCGGCGATCGGCGCCGCGCTGCCAATGCCATAGATCTCGATGCGTTCGGCCGCCCTGAGCAATGCGACCGCGCGCTCGATCGCGGCCACGTCGAGCACGGCGCTGGTGTCATGCAGCGTCTGGACGTTGCTCTGGAAGATCTTGCGCATGACCGCCGGGCAGGTGTCGCCGGGCTCGAGGTCTTCGTGGATGATCTGGACCCCCTGCACCAGTTCCTGCGCCAGCAGGATCTTCAGTTGCTGGAAGCCCGTCGCGCCCAGGCTCTTGCAGAAACCGACCACGCTGCCCTCGCTCGCATTGGTGCGCTCGGCCACTTCGCTGACCGACATATGGATCACGGTCTGCGGATACCGGGTCACGAAATCGGCAATGCGCTGCCCGGCCGGCCCCAGCGAGTCCCGCATGCTGTGAATGCGCGCGAGCATCGCCGACGTGGTGGCCGACGGCGGCGCTGGCTCGGCGGTCTGCGCGGCCTCCGTTCTGGCCGATGACACCTGCGACGACGATTTCCGGGCCGGCGCTGCGCCCGCGCCGCGGCGGCCCTTTACCATGGGCCCCGCCCGCCCACGGGCTGATGGTACGGCGCGAAGCCAGGATGGCAAGACGGAATCGGCATCAATCGACCTGCAAAGGGTATGGTGAGTTCAATGTTCCGGATGAAACCGGCAAGGCACGGCATGATGATAACTGTTTGCGTTGACGGTACGGTTTTCCCTTGCCCCGCCACGGAACTGGTCGCGAGCGCCCGGCTTCCATGCAGAGTGTTGCATCCGGTCCGCTGTCCGTCTCAATGAAAATCCCGGCTCCCCACCATCAACCGCCCCAGCATCGGGCTTAAATCCACCAGTTCCTTGGCCACCAGGTGGCGCACGTCGCCCTGGCGCTGCCAGGTGCCGACCACGCCCAGCAGCGTGGCGCCCAGCACCTCCTTGCGCTGGCGCTCGACCAGGTCGGGCCACAGGATCAGGTTGACGGAGCCGGTCTCGTCCTCGATGGTGGCGAAGATGGTGCCGCTGGCGGTGGATGGGCGCTGGCGCACGGTGACGATGCCGCAGGCGCGCACGCGGCGGCCGTTGGCGCAGCGCGCCAGCTGGCTGGCGGTGGCAAAGCGCATGGCCGCCAGCTTGTGCCGCAGCAACGCCAGCGGGTGCGACTTGAGCGACAGGCCCAGGCTGGCATAGTCCGCCGTCACGTCTTCGCCGAGCCGGGGCGCGGGCAGCGCCAGCGCGGCTTCGGCGGGCGGCGCTTCGTACAGCAGGTCGCGGTGCGCGGCATGCGCGGCGGCGGCGCGCGCCTGCCAGCGGGCCTGGCGGCGGTTGCCGGCCAGGGGCGCCAGTGCGTCGGCGGCGGCCAGCACGTCGATGTCGTGCCGGTCCAGGCTGGCGCGCAGCGCCAGGTCTTCGACACTGTCGAACGGACGCTGGGCGCGCGCGGCCTCGATGCGCAGCGCGGCCGCTTCGCGCATGCCCTTGACGCGGCCCAGGCCCAGGCGCACGCGCGGATGCTGCGGCCTGGTGCGGGCCTGCGCGTCGGCGACATCGGCCTGCACCGGCTCCAGCGTGCTGTCCCAGCGGCTGATGGTGACATCCACCGGCAGCACCTGCACGCCATTGCGGCTGGCGTCCTGCACCAGTTGCGACGGTGAATAGAACCCCATCGGCTGGCTGTTCAGCAGCGCGCACAGGAAGGCGGCCGGATGATGGCACTTGAGCCAGGCGCTGATATAGACCAGCTTGGCGAAGCTGGCCGCGTGGCTCTCGGGGAAGCCATATTCGCCAAACCCCTCGATCTGCTTGCAGATCGCCAGCGCGAAGGATTCCGGGTAGCCGTTGCCGGTCAGCGCGCGCACCAGCGCATCCTGGTGCTGGCGCAGGTCGCCGCGCCGCCGCCACGCCGCCATCGATCGGCGCAGCTGGTCGGCCTGCCCCGGTGAAAAGCCAGCCGCGTCGATGGCCAGTTGCATCACCTGCTCCTGGAAGATGGGCACGCCCAGCGTGCGGCCCAATACCTTTTTGATGACCGGGTTGAAGTAAGTGGGCGGCTTGCCGGTGCGGCGGAAGGCCTCGCGCCGTTTCAGGTAGGGATGCACCATGCCGCCCTGGATCGGGCCGGGCCGCACGATGGCGACTTCCACCACCAGGTCGTAGTACTGGCGCGGCTGCAGCCGCGGCAGCATCGATTGCTGCGCGCGCGATTCGATCTGGAATACGCCGATGGTCTCGGCCTTGCAGATCATGTCGTAGGTTTGCTGGTCTTCCTTGGGGATGTCTTCCATCCGCGTCGGCAATGCGGCGCGGCCAGGGTCCGGGTTGGGGATCATCTGCAACGCGCGCCGGATCGCCGACAGCATGCCCAGCGCCAGCACATCGACCTTGAGCAGGCCCAGCGACTCCAGGTCGTCCTTGTCCCACTGGATCACGCTGCGGTCGGCCATGGCCGCGTTCTCGATCGGCACTAGCCGCGACAGCTTGTGCTGCGCGATCACGAAACCGCCCACATGCTGCGACAGGTGGCGCGGAAAACCGCGCAGCTGCGCGGTCAGGCTGGCCCACTGCTGCACCGCCGGCGATTCGGGATCGAGCCCGTAGCGGGCGATCTTCTCGACAAAGCCGCGGCCGCCGTCCCACCAGGCCTGGCCCTTGACCACCTGCTCCACCACGCTGGCGTCGATGCCCAGCGCGCGGCCCACGTCGCGCAGCGCGCTGCGCGAGCGGTAGGTGATCAGCGACGCCGCCAGCGCGGCGCGGTGGCGGCCGTATTTCTTGTAGATGTACTGGATCACCTCTTCGCGCCGCTGGTGCTCGAAATCCACGTCGATATCGGGCGGCTCATCGCGCTCGCGCGAGAGGAAGCGGCCGAACAGCAGGTTGGCCTGCTCGGGGCTGACCTCGGTCACATACAGGCAGAAGCACACCAGTGAATTGGCGGCCGAGCCGCGGCCCTGGCACAGGATGCCCTCCCCGCGCGCAAAGCGCACGATGTCGTGCACGGTGAGGAAGAAGGGCTCGTAATGCTTTTCCTCGATCAGCTGCAGTTCTTCTTCGAGCTGTTTCTCCCACTCCGGCTTCAGACCGTTGGGAAAGCGCTCCAGTTTGCCGCGCGCGACCTCCTTGCGCAGGTAGGAGATCGGCGTCTCGCCGGCCGGCACCAGTTCCTCGGGATATTCATAGCGCAGCATCCCCAGCGAGAAATCGCAGGACTCGGCAATCTTCAGCGTCTGCGCCAGCGCCTCGCGCGGGTACAGGCGCGACAGCACCTGGCGCATGCGCAGGTGCTGCTCGGCATTGGGCGCCAGCGCCATGCCGCATTCGGTCAGCGGCTGGCCCAGCCGGATCGCGGCCAGCACATCGGACAGCGGCTTGCGCGAGCGCACGTGCATGGTGACCGCGCCGGCCGCCGCCAGCGGCACGCCGGTCTGTGCCGATACCGCTTCCAGGCGCGCGCGGTGCAGCGCGTCGGCATGGCCCTGCAGCTGCTCCAGCGCAATCCAGGCGCGCTCGCCGAAGACCGCGCGGCACCACTCGGCCTGTTCGCGCAGCAGTTCAGGCTCGGCGCAATAGTCGGGCAGCAGCAGCGCCACGCAGCCGGGCATGCCGCGCAGGTGCGCTTCGTCGGCGGCGGGCGCGGCCAGGTCTTCGGGATGCAGCCGGTAGGTGCCCTTCTGCGCGCGCCGGCGGCCCAGCGTGATCAGCTCGCTCAGGTTGCCGAAGCCCTCGCGGTGCTGGGCGATCAGCCCCAGCCGCAGCGGCGGGCGCGCCGAACCATCGGCCGGGGTCAGGCTGAGGCGGCTGCCGATCAGCAGCGAGAAGGCATCGGCAGCGCGGGCCAGCGCCTGCAGCCGCTGGTGGCGGCTGGCGTGGGCGTGAGGATCGTCAGCGCCGGCGTCAGGCTCTTCGTCATTGTCCAGCAGCGGCTCATCCACGCCCTCCTCCCCGCGTGCCGCGCTGCGCGCCACTGCATCGTGCAGGCGCTTGCGCAGCGTCTCGATGGCATCGTGCGCGCGCGCGGTGCCGGCCACCGAGCATTCATCGGTCAGCGCCAGCCCGCTGTAGCCCAGCCGGAAGGCGCGCTCGATCAGTTCGCCCGGGTGCGAAGCGCCGGTCAGGAAGGTGAAGTTGGAGATGCAGTGCAGCTCCACGTAATCCGGCAGCGCGGGCAGCAAACCCGGCAGCGAGGCAGGCAAGGATAGCGCGCTCATGCGAACAACCCATGCAGGAACCAGCGGTACTCGCCGCCCTCGTCCTGCGCCGCATGGCCCGGACGCTCACGGAAGATCCAGCAGCGCAGGCCGTCGGCGCGCTCGGCGATAAAGTAGTCGCGCGTGGCCAGCGCGCCATCCCACCAGCCGGCCTCGATGCGCTCAGGCCGGCTCAGCAGCGCCAGCGGGCCGCCGTGGCAGGGCCGGTGGCGCTGCACCGGCAGCGGCAGCGGTTGTGGCAGCAGCCACAGCGGGCGCTCCGGCTGCGGATCCGGCAGGCTGGCGGCCTTGTTGCCGCCGGGCTCGTCGACCGGGCACCAGCGGTTGGCGCGCTCGGGCCGGTGGTCGGCCAGCGGCCGCGGCTGCAGCACGTTGTCGCGGCCCAGCCGCGCCATCAGCGTATCGAGCAGGCGGCCCAGGTCTTCCGGCGTGCCGCCGGGCTCGGGGAACAGCGCATCGCTTTGCGGCACGCATGCGGCCATCGCCTCCACGCGCAGCGCCAGGCCAGTCACCGGGGCGTGGAAGTTGAGCTTGTCGAGCTTCTCGCGCAGCAGCCGCGACAGGTGCGCGGGATCGCGGCTGGGCTGGGCCAGGCCCACCGGCACCTCGGTGCCGTCGGTGTCCACGCCGCGCCGGTAGCGCTCATGCTCCAGCACCAGCACGCAGCGCGTGACGCCGGCCTGCTGCACTGCCAGCCAGCCCGCCAGCGCCAGCAGCAGGCGCTGCGCGCCGGTCAGCACGCCCTCGGCGGATTCGATGTGGCCCGGCAGGTCCATGCGCTGCGCAAACGCGGGCGGCGCCACAAACCAGACAAAGCGCGCCGGCGCCTCGCCATAGGCCTGGTCCAGCCGCGCCAGCAGCGCCGGGCCCAGCCGGCGCGTCAGGCCCGCGCGCGGCAGGCGCCGCACCTCGCCCAACGTGCGGCAGCCGATGCCGTCCAGCCAGGCCGGATCGGCCAGTGTGTGCAGCGCCTCCACCGGCAGGCGGTCCAGCAGCCGGTGCAGGCGTGCCATGCCCACCGCGCGCCGCCCGGGCCGCACCACGCCGCGCCGCGTGCGCCGCAGTGGC